>MNWE01000008.1 GCA_001872265.1 Parcubacteria group bacterium CG1_02_39_15 | reverse complement strand
GGAATTGCTGCTGGCGTTTTACTGTCGGGGTTGCGCGCTCAAAGAAAAACTTTAGCTTATCAAGAGCTCCTTTCTCAAACCAGCTATTTAATGGAATATATGAGTCGCTCTTTAAGAATGGCAAGAAAAGAGTTATCAGCGCCAGCTTGTCTTTCCCAAAACGGTCTCAATTATGAAGTTGCCGAGATTGTCCCCGGCCACTCCGGCTTGAAGTTTAAGAATTATCAAGGCATTTGCCAGGGATTTTTTCTCCAGGGAGACCAGCTCAAAGAATGGAAAGAGGGTTATGCCGAACCCCTATCTTTAACTTCAGCCGACCTTCAGGTGTCGGCGTTTAACGCGCATCTTTTTGGAGAATCTCAAGGCACTATTGAGGAACCAGACAACGATCAGTCAAAAGTTACCATCTTTTTCGATATCAAAGGGAAAGAGGAGTCTAAAATTAAAATTCAAACAACGGTTTCTCAAAGAAACCTCGATATACTACAATGAGGGGCGTTGCATTATACTTAGCCATAATGATTATGGGTGTTCTGCTCACCTTGGCTTTGGGGGTATCCGCCATTCTATACAGCCAAATAAAAGTAGCTAAAGGAATGGGAAACTCGGTGATGGCTTTCTACGCCGCCAACAGCGGGATTGAAAGAGAATTGTATGAAGAAAACCCAACGGGCACCACCTATTCTGATTACCTCGACAGCGGCGCTTCTTATACTGTCACGGTGGTGGCAGCCGGAGAAGGGAACTGCCCAGTTGATGTTAATCGCTGTATTAAGTCTGTGGGAGCTTATAAAGAGACCAAGCGGGCCATTCAAATCGTTAGGTAAAAACATGTTCAATGAATTTTCAATTTATTTCACATCTCAATAAATAAATTTATTTCGATGACTAAAGCTGAAGCTAAAAAGAGAATAGAAAAATTAAAAGAGGTGATAAATCATCACCGCTATCTTTACCATGTTTTAGATAAGCAAGAGATTCCCGACGCCGCCTTCGACTCTTTGAAGCACGAGCTTTACAAATTAGAGCAGCAGTTTCCCGAGCTTATCACTTCCGACTCTCCCACCCAAAGAGTTGGAGGCGAGCCCCTTAAGGAGTTTAAAAAAGTCAAACACGCTTTCCCCATGCTTTCTATTGAGGATGTCTTTTCAGAAAAAGAACTGCAAGATTGGGAGGAATATTTGCAGCGCCTTAGCCCTTCAGCCCAATTAGAATATTTCTCTGAGTTAAAAATAGACGGTTTTGCCATCGCCCTGATTTATGAAAAGGGTCTTTTTGTCTGCGGCGCCACCAGGGGTTCGGGTCAGGTTGGGGAAGATGTTACTCAAAATTTAAAAACCATTGAAAGCATTCCTTTGAAATTGCATATTCACGGGAAATTGCCTTCAAAGGAAATCGAAGAAAAAATAAAAAAACTGATTGCCAATGGACGCATTGAAATTCGCGGCGAGGTTTATATGGAAAAAGCCGCCTTTGAAAAATTCAATAAAGAATTAGAAAAAAAAGGCCAAAAGTCTTTTGCCAACCCCAGAAATTTAGCTGCGGGTTCCATAAGACAATTAGATCCAAAATTGGCTGCCTCCCGACCGCTGAAATTTCTTGCCTACGACATCGTAACCGATGTGGGCCAGAAAAAACATTCCCAAGACCATCAGGTCCTTCCGGCTTTAGGATTCAAGACTGACCCCGGTGAGATCTGTAAAGATATAAACGAATCAGTAGGTTTTTGGCGAAAAGCAGCTAAAAAAAGAGAAACACTTCCCTTTTTAGTGGACGGAGTGGTAGTAAATATCAATGATAATTCGCTTTTCCAAAAATTGGGAGTGGCAGGAAAGAGTCCTCGGGGAGTCCGTGCTTTTAAGTTTTCTCCAAAGCAAGCCACCACTAAAATTTTAGATATTGCCTTCCAGGTTGGAAGAACGGGCGCTGTCACTCCGATTGCCAACTTGGAACCGGTCCAAGTGGGAGGGGTAACAATTTCTCGGGCTACCCTGCATAACGAAGATGAAATAAAGAGGTTGGGAGTAAAAATTGGCGATACTGTTATTGTGGAGAGGGCAGGGGACGTCATACCGGCTGTTGCCAAAGTTCTGCCAGAACTGAGAACCGGCAAAGAAAAAGATTTTCACTTCCCCAAAACCTGCCCCGTGTGCCAAACCAGGTTAAGCAAACCAGCGGGGGAAGCAATTTGGCGCTGCCCTAACTCTAAGTGTCCGGCTAGAAAAAGAGAAAACCTCTATTTTTTTGCTTCCAAAAAAGCCTTTGATATCGAAGGATTAGGCCCAAAGGCTATTGATAAACTGGTTGATGTGGGATTAATGTCCACGGCGGCTGATTTATTCAGCTTGAGAGAAGGCGACCTTGCCCCTTTAGAAAGATTTGCTGAAAAATCAGCCCAAAATTTGACAGAAGCAATTCGAGAAAGCAAAAAAATACCCTTAGCCCGTTTTATTTACGCCTTAGGGATTCGCCACGTTGGCGAAGAAACAGCCATTGATTTAGCAAACTATTTTGACAGCATCGATAAATTAAAAAGAGCCACTCAAGAGGAGCTAAAAAACATTCCTGACGTCGGAGAGAGGGTTTCAGAAAGCATCACTAATTGGTTCCGCTCAAAACAAAATCAAAAACTCATCGACGATTTATTTAAGGCTGGAGTCAGGGTGGAAAAACCTGCCCCGCGCCAAACCAAAGGTTCTAGCCTGGGGTTAAAAGGACAAACCTTTGTTTTGACGGGCAGTTTAGAAACCATGACTCGCGACAGAGCCAAAGAAAAAATTCGCTTATTCGGTGGCAGCGTTACAGAATCAGTATCAAAACAGACCGATTACCTCATAGTGGGGGAGAATCCCGGCTCCAAACTGGAACAAGCTAAAAAACTGGGAGTGAAAATACTAAAAGAAAAAGAACTTTTGGAATTGTTAAAATAATAAGAAAATAATAGGATTAATTCCACTTAATTAACTATACCATGGCATTATTAATTAAGTGGGAGGAAAACTGCAGACAACACTAGTATCTCTTACAAACAATGAAATCTTTTCTTTTGCATTTTAAAAAATTAGATTGGGTGCTCACTGGTTCAGCTTTGTTTTTAGTGGGGATTGGATTGGTGTCGCTTTACAGCTCATCGCTTGGCAAGGGAGATTTTTTAAATTTTCAAAAGCAGGCAATTTTTTTTGGGGTAGCTGTATTTTTAATGTTTCTTTTGACTTTTTTTGATTGGCGAGTTTTAAGAGAAGATCCTTATTTAATTTTAGTTCTCTATTTCCTTTGTTTGTTGACTTTGGCTGGCTTATTTTTTTTCGCCCAAGAAATCCGCGAAGTAAGGGGCTGGTATAAATTAGGCCCTCTTTATATTGACCCCAGAGAGTTTGCCAAAATCGTTTTGATTATCTTGCTGGCAAAATATTTTTCAATGCGGCATGTTGAAATGTACAGAGTCAGGCACATTCTGCTTTCCGGCTTTTATGTTTTACTGCCTGCCGTCTTAATTTTTCTTCAACCCGATTTGGGTTCAGTTCTTATTTTAATTGCTCTTTGGGTGGGAGTATTGATTATTTCCGGAATAAAACTTCGCCATTTTTTAATTTTGGTTTTATGTTTTCTTTTGATTTTTATTTTAAGCTGGTCATTCTTATTAAAGGACTATCAAAAAGAAAGAATTTTGACTTTCTTTTACCCGATAGACCCTTTGGGGATTTCTTGGAGCCAAAATCAAGCTAAAATTGCCATTGGCTCGGGCGGTCTTTTTGGTCAGGGGATTGGCCAGGGCTCTCAAACTCAATACGGTTTTTTAACCGAACCTCAAACCGATTTCATTTTTTCAGCTATAGCCGAAGAGGCGGGATTATTAGGAGTGTTTTTTTTATTTTTTTTGCTCTCAATTTTAATCTGGAGAATTATAAAAATCGCCATAGCCAGCCAGAGTAATTTCCCCCGGCTTTTTGCTTCAGGTCTGGCCGTCCTCTTGATTTCCCAGATATTTATCCATATCGGCATGAATTTGGGGCTGCTGCCGATTATCGGCATTTCTCTACCTTTAGTGAGCTACGGAGGGAGCAATTTATTAGCCACTTTTGCCGCTTTGGGCATCCTCCAAAATATAAAAATCCGATAGATTTTATTCGATACTCCGTAAAATTGCCATGGCATAAATAAGGAGTATGGAAATCAGCTGATTTTTGATAGCCGATACTTATCCACAGAAAGACCCTTGACTGGGCCTTTTCTTTATCGGAAAATAAGATAATATCGGATAAATCACGGAGAGAATTTTTAGTAGTATCGGCTATAAAAAATGGAGGGTGATTCAATCTATATTTCATTACAAGAAGCAACTCAACATTGCGGTTATTCGCAAGAGTATTTATCTTTAAGGGCGAGGCAGGGAAAATTAAAGGCAATTAAATTCGGCAGAAATTGGGTCACTAAAAAAGAATGGTTGGAAGAATATTTAGGTCAGACAGAAGAATACAAAAATAATCTTAATAATAAAAAAGTTGTTTTCGCCACTGTTCCTCCGCCGGCAAATCTTCCGATAGAGCGGCCAGCGCCGCTAACTCGCTTTGGGTTTATTATGGCGCTGGCTTTTGTTTTGGCTGTAACCGTAACATTTCACGGCAGAGAAACTTTTAAGACGTCCTTCGAAGATGCCACTCCTTTAGTGGCAGAGTTCAGCGAAAACTTTGATAGAGGATTAGCAATGACTATGGAAGAAATTAATTTACAGATATCAGAAAGCGTTTATCAAATGGCAAGCGCTAGCCAAGCCACCACTGGCGTGGTTCAGGAATACTTCCAGTGGCTTGGCCGCCAATATATTAATGCCAATAATTTTGTTGAACAAAAACTAAGTATAGTAAACGGTTTTGACCTTCTCGTCCTGAACTATGTAAAAGCCAACGACTCTTTGGAGAAAAATCTTAGTGAAGATATCAATGATTTGGTTCAAGGATATAATCTTTTGGTTTCAAATGTCAAAAAAGAAATTTATAGCCTCGCTCGCAGCGTAGAAAGCGCTTATCAATTTGTTATTCGGCCTTGGCGAGAAGCGCCCGAGATTTCGGTAGTTGAAAAAATCGTTCGTCCCCAACCAGAAGAAGGGGCAATAATAATTCCTTATTCGGAAGAAAAAACCGCCGAAGTCAAAGGAAAACTAGAGACGGCTTTTTCAGACAAAGTAGAGATAAAACCCGACGAAAGCGGTCGAGCCGGAATTATTAAACCTTTAATCAAGGAAGCCGAAGCCCAAGAATACTTATACCTGATTGTGCCCGTTAACGAAACACAGATTAACACAGATGGGAACACGGATTAACACAGATCCGTGTGTGTCTGTGTTCTTATCCGCGTGCATCCGTGTGACCACATGTTTAAAATACTTATCAGCACTTTATTAGTAATATCATGTATGTTTTTCCCAGTCATGGCTACCAGCACGATGCAGAGCCCGAATTACAGGATAGATTATGAAACCTTAACGCCGGGCGGCGGAGTTGAAAGTTCGGCAAATTACAAAATGATGGAGACCTTGGGCGAAATCGGCGATGGAATGCCAAAAGGAATTCAGGCAGACCAGCCCCCCACCCCGACATTGTTGAATACGGGTTCTTACAACAGTTTGAATTTCCGAATTAACCGCGGTTACGAATTAGACGATGCTGACCCGAGTTTAGTGGCACATTATAAATTCAATACCGATCCATTGATAGACAGTTATACAACCACTGGCTTAGCTTCAGAAACTATTGACGCGACTAATACCACTAATACCAAAATCGGCCAAAAGTTTCAGGCGGGCAGTTTTACTAACATTTCGGCAATAGATATTTATCAGACCGCTGCCGGAACTTTAGTTGGCGATATTAGAATAGAAACCGATTCTGCAGGTTCCCCATCAGGCAATTTAGTTTATGTCAATGCCTATGCTAATAATGTCACTTTGAATGCGGGTTCCGCTAAACACATTCCCCTAAATGCTATTTCCGTAATAACTGCCGGAATGGAATACTGGATTGTTTTTAGCCGGGATTCCGGTTCGGGAACTTTTCAGGGCAATACTTCCGGTATCGCCGACCAGGTGAAATATTATGACGGCTCTTGGAATTATTCTGCCAATGTCGAAAGTTTATATTTCAAAGTCCAAGACCGAGCCCTCGATTGGTCAGATGCCGGAAACAACGGAAAAGTAGTCGGACCGGTTACCGCTGACGGCCGCTTCGGTCGCGCCCTCGATTTTGATGGGACGAACGATTATGTTGATATCGGAGATATAGGTGGTGGAATTAAAACAGTTGAGTTTTGGATAAAAGCTGACGCCACTACTGATGAAATATTAGAATTGTCAGCCACAGTTAATGTCAGTGTAGCAGCCGGAACAATTTCAGCCAGTGGGTTTAATTCGCCAACGATTTATGTTAATGGGGTTCAAAAAAACGACGGTTTGACTACTGCCTGGACTCATGTGGCAGTAATCGATGGCGGTGCTGGTATAACCGCTGATGTAGTAAAATTAGGTAGGATTGGAGCGAGTTTCTTAAACGGAGTTTTAGACGAAGTCGGTATTTACAACTGGGCGAAAACCGCTTACGAGATTTCTCGCGACGCCCAGATTGATAATCCGGAAGACGCGGAATACGCCATCGCTATGTCAGATGATAATTGGACAACCACTCGATATATTCAGGCAGACAACACTTTAGGAAATACAATGGTCTGGCAAACTTATGCCAGCTGGGGCAATGGCGCTGGCGAAACCGTAACTGGCTTGGAAGCCGCCACCGAATACAAAATGAAAGCTAAAGCCCGCCACGGCGATTTTACCGAAACTGATTGGTCATCAGAAACATCAGCCACCACTTCGCCTCTCAGTTTAAGTTTTTCAATTGATAAAACCTGGATTGATTTAGGAACTTTGATACCAAATCAAGTCAGTTCGGGAAGTCATTTATTAACAGTAATCACCAATGGCGAAGGAGGTTTTGTCACCACAATTCAAGAAGACGGCAATCTAAGATTAGGCGATGGTTTGGGAGATATTGCTGACGTTACTGATGGCGCAGTCAGCATGGGCGAGGAATACGGGGTGAGGACTTCGGGTTCAGCCGAAGGCCAAATGTCAGACCAGGATTATGCCATCACTTCTAATCTTCAGACCATAGCTTCCAGTACGGGCCCGGTTGATCCTTCGGTAGTGACGGTAACCTACAAAGCCGTGATTGACCCCCTAACCACTGCCGGCAAATACAGCCACACAGTAACATATATATGCACAAGTACGTTTTAAAACATGTTTTATGTGTACGTTCTTAAATCTAAAAAGGATGAAAAATTATACATTGGTTATACCAACGATTTGAAAAGAAGAATTCAAGAGCATAATAGCGCCCACACCAGGTCAATAAAAAGTCGCCTACCATTTACTTTGGTTTATTACGAAGCTTACCATTCCCTTCAAGATGCCCGGATAAGAGAAGAAAGGTTAAAACAATTTAAAAATTCTTATACCGAACTTAAAAAAAGAATAAGACACAGTCTTAACGAAATATAAAAATCCCCCACCACTTCTGGACTGTGCTAGAAGTGCAAATTCGCGAAGCGAGTCCAAAAGTGGTGGGGGAAAAGGTCGAATTACTAATTACTAATTAACTAATTACAAAAATGAAAAAATACAAACTAATATCTAAGATTTCGCTGGTTTTGCTTTTGGCGATGATGTTGAATATGCTGATGATTCCCGGTATTGGAACTGCTGCCAGATTA
>MNWE01000002.1:7033-11578 GCA_001872265.1 Parcubacteria group bacterium CG1_02_39_15 | reverse complement strand
TTAATCTGAATCAAGGCGCAGAATCTACTATTTCTTATCTTTCTGCTCGCCTCTCTTTTGAGAGATAGATCCAACACTTTCTGTTTTTGCGAATAAGAATTACAATTTTATGAGTTCTTGAAAACAAATAAGACAGGTTTATCCGTTTGAATACCATCCTAGACCCGTCCGCGTCAGGAGAAGCCTTGATTTTCCCTGTCAGAAGATGGTTCTGAACCCGAGTGGAGATCTCGTGTGGAAAATGGGGTCAACTCTATTTTTGTCAGCAGTTTTATACTATAACAATTTAATATGGCTAGACCTTTAAGAATCACTACTGCTAATATTCCTTTGCATGTTTTAGATAGAGGAAATAATCGTCAAATAATCTTCCGTGACGAGGAAGATTTTATTTATTTCCTTAAACTGTTGATAAAATACAAAAAGGAATTCAAATTTAAGCTGTACCATATCTGTTTAATGCCAAACCATATTCATTTAATGATCGAGCCAATTATTGATGGTAGTCTGCCCCGGATTATGATGCGATTAACCCTGGCTTACTCATCTTATTTCAATAGAAGATATCGAGGCGTAGGTCATGTTTGGCAGGGGAGATACAAAAACTCAATTATTGATAAAGATAATTACTTTATCTGGTGCGGTCTCTACATCGAACTTAATCCATTAAGAGCGGCCTTAGTGGCAAAACCAGAAGATTGGCAATTTTCAAGCTATAATTTCTATATCTTTGGCAAAGCCCATCCTCTAATTGAAAAAGTAATTGATATCGACCCTTATTATTATCAAGGATTAGGCGATACTCCAGAAAGAAGACAAGAAAAATATCGCCAATATGTAAATGATGTCATAAATGAAAAATTTTTAAAAGATACTAGAAATCAATTAGATAAAGGAGTCTTTGGGAACGAGAAATTTATTCGGGAAATGAAAACAAGATTTAAAATTCGTTCTCTTCGAAGTCGAGGAAGACCAAGAAAAGAAGAAAAATAGAGTTGACCCCATTTTTCTCGACCGAGTACTAAGTAATTTATGGAAATTAATAATTCAAACCATAATTTGCAGGACAATGAAAAGATTTTTTTTGTTTCCGAATATATTGATTTGGTTAATAAAGGATTAAGAGGGTTTGCCGCAAAAATTATTGGAGAGGTTGGCAGGGTAGATATTTACCCGAGCGGCCATGTTTATTTTTCTTTAAGAGATGAGAAAGACCAAAGCGTGATTAACTGTATAATTTGGAAATCAAAATATGAACTATTTGGCATTGAAATAAAAGAGGGTATTAAGATTATCGCAACCGGCCGTCCGGAGATATACAAGCAAACAGGACGGCTTTCTTTTATAGCCGAAACAATCGAACTTGCGGGAGAGGGCATATTAAAGAAAGAATATGAAAAATTAAAGAAAAAATTGGGAGATGAGGGAATTTTTGAAGAGAGGAAAAAAAGAGCCATTCCGGCATATCCTCAAAAAATTGGAATAATTACTTCAAAACAAGGGGCGGTTTTAGCTGATTTCTTAAGCAATATTGGCAATTATGGTTTTAAAATTAAAATGGTTGATTCTAGAATCGAAGGACAATCAGCTATTATAGATTTACTATCAGCCATTAAGACCATTAAGAAAAAAGATATTGAAGTTTTGGTTATTATGAGAGGAGGTGGTTCTTTCGAATCATTACAGCCGTTTAATAACGAATTATTGGTTAGGGAGGTTGCAAACTTTCCTTTCCCAGTGATTGCTGCTATCGGTCACGACAAAGACGCTCCTCTTGCAGCGTTGGCGGCTGATCGTTCAGTTTCAACACCGAGCATCGCTGCAACCGTTCTTAGCGAGTCGTGGGAGCAAGCCGCATCATTATTAGAAGGACATAAAAGGGATATCATTGGTTCTTATGAGAATATATTAGAAAGTGCCGACTCTTTAATAAGTCAGTCAGTAGATGTAATTCGCGGGATAAAGGATTTAATTTTTGATAAATATGAGGAAGTTGAAACTGCGCTAAAAATTTCTTTCCAGGCGTTCAAAAATGCCCTCCGAAATAATAAAAGCAATCTAAAACAATCATGGGATAAATCCGCATTCGGGTTTAATTCGTTATTATCAATAATTAAACAACAATTAAGGCATTCGGAAGAAATTATTTATCTCCGTAATCCCGAGACCCAGCTTAAACTTGGTTATAGCATTGCGCGATGCGGCGGTAGATTGATTAGAAGTATAAGAGATACTAAAATAGGTAAAGATGTGGATATTCATGTAGTAGACGGAGTAATTGTTTCAAAAGTAAAAAACATAAATAAAATTAACAAAAAATATGCCTAAAGAAAAACCAGACGTTAAAAATTTAAACGACAACCTTAAGAAGCTTTCCGAGATTGCCGAATGGTTCGAGGGTCAAGAAGAGGTTGATATTGAAGAGGGTCTGAAAAAAGTGAAAGAGGCAGTAGCCCTTATTAAGGCCAGTAAAGAACGACTCAAAACGGTGGAGAATGAGTTCGAAGAAATTAAGAAAGAAGTAGATATTAAAGAAGATAACGATGAAGAAGAAAGGACAGGAGAGGACGAAGGAGAGGACGAAGAAGACGCTAAAAATATACCATTTTGACGCGACGCTTTGGTATTAATAGAGTAAAACCATATGCAACAAAAAATACTAATTATCGTAATTGTGGGGATAATCGCGGTTGCCGCGGGAGCTTGGTTTTATTTCTCGGGTGGAGAAATGCCCGGGCAAGAGAGCTCCTCGGAATCACCCGATGTCGTGGCTCGCGTAAACGGCCAAGATATCGGTCAGGCCGAGCTTGAAGCGTCTGAGGCGCAGATTGCAGCCGGCCAAGGAGTTGAGGTGTCTTCTCTTGACGCAGAAACCCGCAGCCAACTCCGAGAGCAGGCGCTCGACAATCTCATTTCTCGAGCCTTGATTCAGCAGAAAGCCAAGGAAATGGGTATTGCAGCGGCAGAAGCCGATATTGATGCGCAGATTGAGTCCATAAAAGCGCAGTTTGAGGACGAAGCGGGATACCAGGCAACCCTCAACCAAGAAGGGCTCTCTGAAGCCGAACTGCGGAGCCAGATAGCCGATGAGATGGTCATACGGGCGTATATTGAGCAAGCACTCGACCTCGAATCGGTTACAGCCACAGAAGAAGAGGTAAGGGCTGAATACGAGCAGGCGGCCGCAGCCAACGAAGGTTTCCCCGAACTCTCAGAAGTGCGCGGCCAGATAGAGTCTTCCGTTATCCAGCAAAAACAGCAGCAGCTGATTACCCAGCATATCCAGGGGTTATACGCGGAGGCAGATGTTGAAATACTGATTTAGCTTTCCGGGACGAACCGGAACAATTAATCGCCGACTTGTCCTGAATCGTATTGAAGGATCAGGCGGTTTTTTGGCATAATTGAAAAATATGAAATACGCGACTTTCAATATTTCGTTTAAATTAATACTCAGGAAAAATGACAAGATACTAATTCTAACGGAATCTGCGACCGGATTTTTGGATTTTCCAGGCGGACGAATCGAGAAAAATGAAGTAAAGCTTCCAATTAAAGATTTATTCAAAAGGGAAATAACCGAAGAATTAGGCAAAGATGTTAAATATAAAATTCTGGGGCCAATCATTCAATATAGAAGATACAATAAATACACTAAAATACATGCTCTAATCACCGCGTACGAAGCGAAATACTTGTCAGGGGATATTAAACTTTCCAGTGAACATAGTAAATACGAATGGGTTAACCCCAAAAAGTACAACTTAAAGGACAAAAAAATTAATAACGATGAAGAACGTTTGGCTTTTAAAAATTATTTTAAAATAATCAAAATTTAGCCAAAAATATATTCCTAAGTAGTGTCTCATTCGTTTCATTTTGTGTTAAAATAGACCCGACCGAGACGGGTAGGTGAGACACTCCTAAAAACGACCAGAATTACCCTTAAAACCTTGGTTCCAGACCGGGGCACACAGCCACAAAATTATGAATAAATTTCAAAAACAAACACACCAATCTTTATTTAGGCGGCCACGACGGGAAATATAAATAAAATCTTCCCAAAAACTATCCTTAAAATCTGGCTTTCTTCTTCGCCTTCGCCCACCAGTGGCGGGCTCGGTGCTTGATTTTTTTGTGGAGTCTAGTACAATATAGCCGAAAGGAGGTGCTGTAATGACCCAACTGAATGAAAACGAGAAGGAAAGGCTGATACAGATAAGGAAGAGCGCTTTGCGATGGTATATAATAATCGTTTATCCCACCGTCGCGGCCATCTCTTTCCTGGCTGTCGGTATCGCTAAGTCCCTTGACTGGCCGGCATGGACCTGGCTCCCAACAGGCCTGACCGGGGGAGTGGTTGTGATGGCGATCGGCCTGGCGTTTTTCCAACCTATATTCAACCGAATCCGCCGGCTCCTCGCTAATTAAACCCTCTATTACTTTTTAGCCTCCGAGCTCTGCCTGCTCGGAGGCATCTTTTTTAGACCTTCAAGGGGAGGCGATTCTCTGGTAAAATAAAAACGTATATATCTATCAATCTTA
>MNWE01000002.1:5126-7026 GCA_001872265.1 Parcubacteria group bacterium CG1_02_39_15 | reverse complement strand
AATTAAATTAAGTGTTCTGAAAGAGATAGAGAAATCAAAAAAAGAGCAGGTTGAATTTTTGCAAAAGTTGGTCCAATCTCGCTCGGTCAATCCGAATATGGATGACCCAACTAAATCAAGCCCTTATGACCCGGTGGAACTTGAAGTTGCCGAGTTGATTTTTAATAAGCTGAAGAATATCGGCCTTTCTCCCAAATTTGAAGGCATTTCTCCTTCAAGGCCAAATGTAGTTTGCGAAATCGGAGAAGGGAAGAAAACGCTGATTTTTAACGGACACATGGATACGGTTCCTCCTCCCAAGGGATACGATTTTAATCCCTTTTTAGGATTTATTAAAAATGGAAAACTTTACGGCGCAGGTGCTTTAGATATGAAATCTGCGTTATGTTGTTATATCTATGCTATAAAAGCGCTTTTAAAATTTAAAAAAGAATTAAATGGAAAAATATGTTTACAATTTGTAATCGATGAAGAACCAATGGCAGCTTCGCACTTCGGGACCCGTTATCTTTTAGAAAGGGGATACACGGGAGACGCGGCAATAGTTGGAGAGCCGGGTTCCTATAAAATCACTATTGGAAATAGAGGCGGTTATAGATTTAAATTAGAAACTCTCGGAGATGCGGTGCATACCGGTTCAAGAGAATGGGAACAAAAAAAAGAAGGACTCAATGCAGTTTTAGAAATGACAAAAGCGATTAAGGCGTTAGAGAAGTTAAGATTCCCAACAAAAAAGCACCCTGTTTTTCCAGGGAGAAAAAACGTCTTAACATTTCCGACTTTAATTAAGGGCGGGAAAGCCATAAATTTTGTTCCTGATTCTTGTGTTGCCTTTGGCGATGCAAGGCTTCTACCGGGTGTTACTAAAGACTACATAGAAAAAGAAATCAGAAAAAGACTCAAGGGATTAAAAATAAAATATAAATTAACGCCTTTTGTTTATGTGCCGGCGTCTTTTATCAAGCCCACGGAACCGATTGTCAGAATTCTAAAAACTAACACCCAACAGATACTAAAGAAAAAGTTGATTTCCGAAGGCTCCGGTCCCTGGAGTGATATGTGGATGTTTATTGAGAGGGGAATTCCCGCCGTGAATTTCGGCTGCGGTGGGGCGGGCGCCCACGATAAGAATGAATATACAGAGATAAAAAGCTTGATTGACGTAACAAAAATCTACAGCCTAACCGCCTTGGATTTTCTGAAATAACGAGGCGGTTTTTTTATGAATGAGTGAAAAAATGTATCCAGAACCAATAGTCGGCGCTTTAGTCTTTAACCAGGAAGGTAAAATTTTTCTTTTGGCTTCGCCTAAGTGGCAGGGCAAATATGGCCTTCCCGGCGGCCATATAGAACTTGGCGAAAATATTGAGCAAGCCATTAAACGAGAGCTGAAAGAAGAAACTAATTTAGCTGTTTTTGACATACAGTTTTTAATGACGCAGGAGTGCATTTTTAGTGAAGAATTTTATAAGAAAAAGCATTTTATTTTTTTGGATTACATCTGTAAAGCCAAAAATGAAGATGTTGTCCTGGACGGAAGAGAGGGAACAGGGCATGTTTGGGTAACGATAGACGAATCCTTAAAACTTCCTCTCAACCCGTACACAAAAAATACAATTTTAGAGTATAAAAATAGACACCTAAACAAATAGGCGATTTTTTGATACAATAAGTTAAAATATGAAACTTGTTACCGATTCTAAAAAAATCAGTGAGGTTTTAACCAGGGGAGTAGTGGAAGTTTTACCCAGCAAAGAAGCTCTAGCCAGATTAATGAAGAGACAGAGAATTCGGCTTTATTTGGGTATTGATCCTACTGCTCCTCGGCTTCATCTCGGCCATACAATTCCCATTCGCAAACTCCAGGAATTCGCTGAATTGGGCCACGAAGCAATTTTAG
>MNWE01000002.1:0-5118 GCA_001872265.1 Parcubacteria group bacterium CG1_02_39_15 | reverse complement strand
ACGGGAACAGTTTTAGCTGGCGACCCGTCAGCCAGGGAAAAAACCCGAATTTTAATCACTGAGAAAGAAATTAAAAAAAATATAAAAGATTGGAAGAAACAAGCAGGGAAGGTTTTGGATTTCTCTAAAGTAAAAATTAGATACAATGGTGACTGGCTTTTGAAATTAAAGCTCCGCGACATTGTCCAAATCGCTCGCCATATCAGCGCCATAAAGCTTTTTCAGCGAGATATGTTCCAAGAACGTCTTAAAAAAGGCGGAACGGTTTGGACCCACGAAACCCTGTACCCTTTGCTTCAAGGGTATGATTCCGTCGCCTTAAATACCGATTTGGAAATTGGCGGCACTGATCAAGTTTTTAATATGCTGATTGGCCGCGAGCTGCAAGAAAAAATGCGAAGCAGAGAAAAGTTTGTTCTTACTACTCCTTTGGTTTTGGGAATTGATGGAAAACCAATGAGCAAAAGCTCGGGCAATTGCGTCTGGATAGAAGATTCCGCTTCTCAAATGTTTGGTAAAATAATGTCAATTCCCGACGAGCTAATCAGAGATTATTTTGCATTACTAACCCGCATTCCGACAGAAGAAGTAAAAAAGGGCAACCCCAGAGATTTAAAGGCTAAATTGGCAAAAGAAATCGTCAGGATTTATCACGGAGAAAAAGCAGCCAAAAAAGCTGAAGAAGAATTCAATAAGGTCTTTAGAGAGAAAGGGCTGCCCAGCAAAATAGCGGCTTTTGAAACTTCAAAAAAAGTTTATCTGCTTGTCGATCTGCTATTTGAAGCAAAATTAGCTCCATCAAAAAGCGAAGCTAGAAGAGTAATTTTGCAGGGCGGGGCAAAAATAGACGGCAAAGTAAAAAAGGACTGGAAAGAAAAGATTAAAACCGAAGAAGGAATGATAATTCAAGTCGGCAAGCGAAAATTCCTTAAAATAAAAATCAAATAAATCATGAAGCAAAACCAACTCAAAAAATTAGTTTCCTTTTTTTATGAAATCGGCAATTTGAGAAAAGTGATCAGAGCTCATCAGCAGATGCTGCTTTTCCAAGATTTAACCGATAATATTGCCACCCATTCTTTTAGAACCGCCTTCGTCGGTTATTTTTTAGCTAAAGAATTAAAAGCCGACGCTGATAAGGTAATAAAAATGTGCCTTTTGCACGACATTGAGGAAGCTCGCTCTGCCGATCAAAATTGGGTTCATAAAAGATACATTAAAGTTTTTGAAGATGAAATTAGGGACGAACAGTTAAAAGATATCCTTCATTCAAAAGAATTGATTAAACTCTCCAAAGAATACCAAGAGAAAAAGACATTGGAAGCGAAAATCACTAAGGATGCTGACTTGCTTGATGAAATTTTACTTTTAAGAGAATACCAATTACAAGGGAACAAGGAAGCTGAATTCTGGCTTAATCCGAATAAATTAAAAAGCCAGCAAGAAAAATTAATGCACACAAAGTTAGCCAAAGCGCTTTCTAAAGAAGCCAAAAAGCAAGAGCCGACTTTTTGGTGGAAAAAGCTTTGGACTCCTAACCGGAGAAAATAATTTATTAATTTATGTCTTCATCGAAAATTAGATTAGCTTTCGGAATAATCTGGATTATTTCGGGAATAACAAAATTTCTCCAATTAATTATTGAAGTATTGATAGACAAAGACATAGCCGGCTTCACTTTTCAAGCCTTTGCTAAACTTTGTACCGTACCGTCTTATACGGACATCATTGTCACTTATTTTATTCCCTCGGCCGCAATCTTTATTTTTGCAGCCGGTTTGGTTGAGGTTTTGGGCGGTTTGCTTATTCTTTTGGGAAAAAATTGGGCGAAATTTGGTTTAATTTTAATGATTGGCACAAATCTTGCTTACGCTCCCTTGGCTGGTATTCCAACTATAATTGTAAATATTTTATTCATCATTCCTCAGGTTTGGCTTTTGAGTCAGGACTCAAGCAAAAATTTATTAAAATGCCGAAAATAATTCTGGCGACTACCTCGCCTTATCGAAAGGAAGTATTCGGTTATTTGGGTATTCCCTTTGAAGCAGAAGGGAGCAATTTAGATGAATCTCAAGCAGAAAGAAACAATCCCGAAGAATTAGTAAAAACACTATCAAAACTAAAGACAGATTCAGTTGCTAAAAACCATTTGGATGCCATTGTTATCGGTTTAGATTCGGTTGGTTTTTTTGAAGGAAAAATTCTTGAAAAGCCAAAATCAAAAGAAGAAGCTTTCCAAAGGCTAAGAAGCTTGTCGGGAAAGAAATACGATTTTTATACAGGAGTTTATATGGTAAATACATCGACTCAAAAATCGATAACAAGAGTAGTAAAAACAGAAGTATTTATGAGGAAATTATCAGATTCTGAAATTAATAGATATTTAGACCAAGACCCAAATTACAATAAGTATGCCCATGGTTACGATATCAAAAACTACGCCAGTTCAACTTTTCCTGCAAAATTAGTCGGAAGCTACACCAACGCGCTGATGGGCATCCCTGTAGAAGTGATAATTGAAATGTTGCCAGAAATCGGCTACAAATTATAATTTTGATATATGGTGTTAGAATTAGAACGAACTTTTTTATTAAAAGAATTGCCTAAAGGTTTAAAGGATTGTAAATCAGAAGAATTTTTTGATATTTATATCCCTCGATCTGTTCCTCATCCTATTTTAAGGATAAGAAAGAGAGGAGATGTTCTGGAAATAACTAAAAAATCTCCTCAAAGTTTTGACGCTGGAGAGCAGGTAGAACGAACAATTCCTCTTTCAGAAAAAGAATTCGCTGAGCTATCTACTCTACCAGGAAAAAGATTAAGGAAAATAAGACATTATTATCCCATTAACGGCCGAGTAGCAGAAATAGATATATTTTTAGATAGTTTAGAAGGGCTGGGGTTGGTAGATTTTGAGTTTTCTTCAATTGATGAAAAATCAGGTTTTAAAATGCCTGATTTTTGTTTAGCTGATGTTACTCAAGAAGAATTTGCTGCCGGCGGCTATCTGGCCGGTAAAAAGTATTCTGACATCGAGCCGTTCCTTAAAAAATATAATTATCAAAAACTTCAATTCAAAGAATAATGGAAAACCAAGAAAAGCAAAAACCGGGAGCGGGATTTGGAATAATGATTTTAAAAGAGGAGAAAGTGCTTTTGGGGCGTCGTCATCCTAACCCAGAAAAAGCCAGCAGCTTGCTGCATGGCGAAGGAACCTGGACTATGCCTGGCGGGAAATTGCACTTTCAAGAAAATCTAAAAGAAGGGGCCATCCGGGAAGTTTTGGAAGAAACGGGAATTAGAGCAAAAGATTTAAAAGTATTCAGCGTTTCTAATGATGTTGTCTCTGACGCCCATTTTGTAACCATTGGCTTTTTGTGCGAGAAGTTTGAAGGAAAACCCAAAATAATGGAACCAGACGAGATTACCGAATGGAAATGGTTTGATTTGGACAATTTGCCTTCGCCTCTATTTCCGCCGAGCGGAAAAATGATTAAAAACTACTTGGCTAAGAAGATCTATCAAGACAAATAATATAAAAACCCTCGGTTGAATAATCAGCTCGAGGGTTGTAATTTACTAAGCATCTCTGCCTCTACCTTTCTTTTGATAAAGAGAGGGTAGTGGGCAATCACTTCTGCTCCCTTAGGACTACTGAAAGGCAAAACAAAGGTATGGTCTGGCGGTAGCTTTTCCAAAATCTTGAAACCAGTTTCTCTCTCAAATTCCTCAACTCGTCTACGTTGATATTCACTCATTTCACCCCGCCAAAGCCGCATAGGATGTTCTCTCACCTGATGAGGTCGGGGCGACCGCCGAAAAGGAGCTGGCTGGCACGGCGAAACCTCTTTTATTTCGCCACCCACTCTTATTTTCTGGGGGATGTAGATAAAGATAGGTTCTTCTTCCGGCAAGATTACCCGTTCTCCTTCAACCGCCCGAAAAGCGTATTTCCTTTTTCTCTTAGTTGGCGTCTCGATTCTAACTACTAAATCGTGATAAACGCTGGCCACCAAGAGCGCCAGAGCGTCTCTTACTTGAATCAACGGCCCTCCATGTTTTAAAAGGAAATCCACGCCCTGAGCAGTTTCCAGATCAACCAGGGCTATCGTTTCGCCTTTACTGGTGGAGATTTTAGCAATTATCTTGCCGTCTATTACTTTCACCAGCATAGCCTGAATATCGTAAGCATTTTTCAGCTGGACCGCTGCTCCAACTGGATGAATGACATATCTTTGATGAAAATATGCATCTTCCAAAATTTCAGCAATGCTCTGATTAACTATAATCGGCACCCTTATTGCTTCTTTATCCACATTATGAATTGGGCCAAACCTGTCTGGTATCAGATCAAGATGCTGAGGAGTGATAAAGGGCAAGAAAGCTAGAATCTGCTGGCCTACCTGGAGAATAAAGGCTTTTCTCTCTTCGGGATTCTCCGGCAGAGGAAAGTGTTTCCGCTGGTATCCGTCTTTGACGCAAACCAGAAATCTGCCTTCCTTTTCTAGCAAAGCCCAGATTAAGAGCAACTCGGTCAGTAAGAAACTGGCCACGTTTGGTTTAGCTTCCCTTAGCTCTACAATGTAAGCTGGGAAAGGAAGATTAAATTTCCTCTCAATGGTTTTCAGAGCGTCCACGAAAAAGTAATAAGCTCTTTTCTTTCTGACTCTCTCCACTATTTCTAAAGTAAGCTTCCGATGCTGGGAAAGATAGTCATTAGGGCAAACCAAGAACAGCTTGGTTAATCTCTCTATCCACTCCTCAGCCAGATTGAAATGCTGTGGTTTAAGAGAGGGAATTTCCCCAGAGAACTGTCCGTGGATATTATAAAAGTATTGCCCGAACATCTCTATTAAGTCCCGTTCGATTACTGTCTCCATGCTTCCTCCTTTATTGGGTTACTTTTGCCAAGTTGGTAAGGTGCAAAGAAATACTATTTATTTTGCTACATTTTAGTTAATTTGTCAACTACCCGAATCGCAATGAAGGGGTGAAGAAGAGATTTATCTCTTCGACTATTCGACCCGCCTAACATATTCGCCGGTTTCGGTGTTAACCTCAATGATATCGCCCTCTTTAATAAACAAGGGGGTATTTATTTGAGCGCCCGTCTCTAAA
>MNWE01000011.1:9329-10645 GCA_001872265.1 Parcubacteria group bacterium CG1_02_39_15 | reverse complement strand
AATCTATGGCAAAAATTTTAGGCATTGATCTTGGCACGTCAATTTCAAAAATGGCGAGCATTCTTCAAGGTGAGCCAAAGTGTTTAGAAAGTCGAGAGGGTCAGGTGCTAATACCCTCGATTGTGGCATTGGCAAAAAACGGAGAAAGATTAGTTGGGGATTTGGCAAAAAGACAGGCAGTGACTAATCCCAAAAATACCATTTTCGCTGTCAAAAGATTTATTGGCAGAAGATTTTCCGACCCAGAAGTTCAAAAAGAGTTGAAGCGCTTACCATACGAAACTCGGGAAAGAAGTGATGGCGGAGTGGAAATTAAAATGGGAGATAAATGGTATACCCCAATTGAAATTTCTTCAATGATTTTACAAAAAATAAAGTTAGATGCCGAAGAAAAATTGGGTGAAAAAGTGACAGCTGTAGTGATTACTTGTCCGGCCAATTTTGACGATTCTCAAAGAAAGGCAACTAAGACCGCTGGAGAGATTGCTGGATTTAAGGTTTTGAGAATTATTAATGAACCAACGGCGGCTGCTCTTTGTTATGGATTTGGAAAGAAAAAACCCGAAAAAGTTTTGGTTTACGACTTTGGCGGTGGAACTTTTGATGTCACAATTTTGGACTTATCTCCAGATACGGTTGAAGTAAAGGCAACCGGTGGAGAACCGCATTTGGGCGGAGAAGATTTTGACCAAAGAGTAATCAATTTTGTAGTTGAGCAATTCAAAAAAGAGCAGGGAATTGATTTATCAAAAGACCCTTTGGCTTTGCAAAGGGTAAAAGAAGCTAGCGAAAAAGCCAAAATAGAATTATCAAGTACCCTGGAAACCGAGATTAACTTACCTTTTATTTCAGCTGATGCTTCAGGACCAAAACATCTTCTTTACAAAATTAATCGGGCTCAGCTTGAGAATTTGGTTAGAGATTTAATCGAAAAATCAATCAAAAGAGTTGAAGAAACCATAAAAGAGACACAGCTTCAAACGGGTGATATTGGTGAAGTCGTCTTGGTCGGTGGGACGACATTAATCCCAGCTGTTAGAGAAGCAGTCAAAAACTTCTTTGGCCGAGAACCCAATAAAACCATTAACCCTGAAGAGGTGGTGGCAATGGGAGCAGCAATTGAAGCAGAAATTTTAAGAGCAAAAGAAGAAGGCAGGGCTCCAGAAGGAGAGATAAAAAGCGTTCTACTTTTGGACGTTCTACCCCTTTCTTTGGGGATTGAAACCTTAGGAAGCGTAAATACGGTAATGATTTCCAAAAATACCACTATCCCTGCCGCTAAGACCCAAATTTTCTCAACCGCTGCCGATAATCAA
>MNWE01000011.1:0-9319 GCA_001872265.1 Parcubacteria group bacterium CG1_02_39_15 | reverse complement strand
TTCTCAACCGCTGCCGATAATCAAACTTCGGTTGAAATTAATGTTTTGCAGGGAGAAAGGCCAATGGCGACGGATAATCGTTCTTTAGGTCGTTTCATTTTAGACGGGGTACCGCCGTCTCCTCGAGGGCTTCCCCAAATCGAGGTAACCTTTGATATTGACGCTTCGGGGATGTTGATGGCCACTGCCAAAGACAAAGCTACCAATAAAAGCCAATCAATTAAGATTGAGGGTTCGGTCGGTCTTTCCAAAGAAGAGATAGAAAAGATGAAAAAAGAAGCCGAAGCTCACGCCGCCGAAGACCAAAAGAAACGGGAACTGATTGAAGCCAAAAACTTAGCTGATAATTTGATTTACACCGCTGAAAAAACTCTAAGAGAGTCTGGCTCTAAAGTCTCTGCCGATACCAAAAAAGAAGTTGAAGAAAAAGTAGAAGCGTTGAAAAAAACCAAAGAGACAGATAATATGGAAAAAATAAAACAGAAAACGGCTGATTTATCCCAGACAATTCAGAAAATCGGAGCTGAAATGTATAAACAAGATAAAGGCCCAGAAGAAGGAGAATACAAAGAGAAGCAGTAATTAAGCGATGAAGTTTGCCCCCTTCGGGGTTTCCCTTCATCTTTATCTTCGCTTTCGCACATATTAATTAATATTAAAGAATGAAAGCTCGATGAAAGATTACTATCAAATTTTAGGCGTTTCTCGCGAAGCCTCTCCAGAGGAAATCAAAAAGGCTTATTATAAGCTGGCTCACAAATATCATCCCGATAAGGGAGGGGACGAAAAGAAGTTTAAAGAAATAAACGAGGCTTACCAAACCCTTTCAAGCCAAGAAAAAAGGGCTCAGTATGACAAATACGGCCGGGTTTTTGAAGGGGCGCCGGGCGGAGAGCCGGGATTTGATTCCCAATGGTTTTGGGGAAGGCCAGATATCAATTTTGAAGATATGTTTGGAAGCGACTTGGGAGATTTGGGAGATGTGGTTGAAGAGATGTTTGGTTTTGGTCCCTCTCGAAGGAAAAAAGATTTGAAGAGGGGAAAAGATATTGAAATTGATTTGGAAATTTCTTTAGAAGACACCTTGCAAGAAAAAGAAAAAGAAATTTCCTTGTCTAAATTAATTGTTTGTAAGCGTTGTCAGGGCTTAGGTTCCGAGCCTGGAACGAAAATCAATGAGTGTTTTTCTTGTCGGGGTACGGGCCAAGTTCAGCAAATTAAAAGGACGCCTTTTGGTTCTTTTACCAGATATGCTGTTTGTCCTGAATGCGGTGGAGAAGGGGTTCGTCCAGAAAAACCCTGCAATGTGTGTAAGGGCGAAGGAAGAATAAAGGACGAAGAAAAGATAAAAGTTTTTATTCCAGCTGGAGTAGATACTAATCAAGTAATTAAAATGGAGGGCAGGGGAGAGGCAGGAAAACGAGGAGGAAAACCAGGCGATTTATATGTGAGACTTTCTGTTAAACCCCATCCTGTTTTCGTCAGAAAAGGAGATGATTTGTATATTTCCTTACCCATTTCTTTTACCCAAGCATCTTTGGGAGACGAAGTTGAAATTGCTACCTTGGACGGCAAGAAAATTTTATTGAAGGTGCCAGCTGGCACGGAATCAGGCAAAATTCTCAGAATTTCTGGCAGAGGCACGCCTCACTTTACTGGCTACGGCCGGGGTAATTTGTACGTAAAATTAGTGGTCAAGACACCAAAGAAGTTGACAAAAAAACAAAAAGAGTTATTAGAGAAACTAAAAGAAGAGGGCATATAAGCGCGGGCCCCCATAACTCAATGGTAGAGTAACAGCCTTTTAAGCTGTGAGTTGGAGGTTCGAGTCCTCCTGGGGGCATACACAGCCAAACACCTTTTTGTGGGTATTTATAGTTGGTGAGATGAAAAAATTTTTAACTTCATTTATTTTAATTTTAGTTGTTTTGGCCGGGTTTGGGTTAGGTTTTTATTTTGGAAAAACTCAATGTCAAATTTGTCCTCCGGAGGAAATTGACTTTTCACTTTTTTGGGAGGCCTATCATAAGCTTCAAGAAAAATTCGTAAATAAAGGAGAAATCGATACTCAAAAAATGATTTACGGCGCTGTCTCGGGCATGGTAAAATCTTTAGGGGATCCTTACACAACCTTTTTGAATCCCGAAGATACTAAAAGATTTGTAGAAGATGTAAAAGGAAGCTTTGAAGGAGTGGGAATGGAAATTGGAATAAGGAAGGACCAATTGCAGGTGATAGCTCCCTTAGAAGGCACGCCGGCTCAAGAAGCTGGGCTAAGAGCCGGTGATAAAATAATAAAAGTAGGAGATACTTTAACTGCTGATTTGACTATTGATGAAGCGGTCAATCTTATCCGCGGCCCCAAAGGTAGCGAAGTAGCTTTAACGGTTTATCGCGACGAATGGGAAAGGACCAAAGAAATCAAAATTGTCAGAGATGTTATTGAAGTGCCTTCTTTAAGGTGGG
The DNA here is from genome assembly GCA_001872265.1 of Parcubacteria group bacterium CG1_02_39_15. GTDB lineage: Bacteria > Patescibacteriota > Minisyncoccia > Minisyncoccales > Paceibacteraceae > Paceibacter. The sequence goes on along the minus strand of MNWE01000011.1, from coordinate 6,853 downwards.
AATTAAAAGATGGTAACATTGCTTATATTAGACTCTATAATTTTACCGAGAAAGCAAGTTTTGATTTCAATATGGCAGTGATTGAAGTTTTGGCTAGTCCGGCTCAAAGGATGATTTTGGACTTAAGAAATAACCCCGGCGGTTATTTGGAAGTAGCTCAAGACATTGCCGGTTGGTTTTTAGAAAGAGAAAGTGCCGTAACTATCGAGGATTTTGGCGAAAGGAAAGAGCAAAAAATTTACAAAAGCCAGGGCTCAGCTCATTTGATAGGCTATCCTACAGTAGTTTTAATTAACCAAGGCTCGGCTTCGGGCTCAGAAATTTTAGCTGGCGCTTTGCGCGATAATCGTGGTATAAAATTAATAGGGGAGACCTCTTTTGGCAAAGGTTCCGTCCAAGAATTAGAAAGATTGAAGGGAGGGTCTTCTCTAAAAATAACCGTAGCTAAATGGCTTACTCCTAATGGCGAACTTATTACTGATGTGGGATTGAAACCAGATATTGAGATAGAGATGACCGAAGAGGATTATGAACAAGAAAGAGACCCGCAACTAGACAAAGCTATTGAAGTAATAAGAGAAATGAGATAAAATATCTTAAAGAAATTCCAAATCACAAATTACAAACCACAAACAAATCACAATGACCAAAATCACAAATTCCAAACGTTTTGAATTTTAAACATTCGAATTTGGAATTTGTTTGTAATTTGGTGCTTGTAATTTGGAATTTTACGCTTTATGAGGGTAATACTCTTACAAGACATAGACAAACTTGGCAAAAAGTATGATGTCAAAGAGGTATCAGATGGTTATGCCAGGAATTTTTTGATTCCCAAAGGATTAGCCAAGCCTGCCACCAAAGAAGTAATGATTTGGCTAGAAACTCAAAAGGAAATAGAAACAAAAAAAGCTGAAGAAGATCTAAAGAAAATTCAAGAGTGGGCCTCAGCGATTGACGACCGGGAGATTGTTATTGCCGTCAAAGTCGGAGAACAAGACCAGCTCTTTGAATCGATTAACGCTCAAAAAATTTCCGAAAAATTAAAAGAAGTCGGCTTTGATGTCAAAAAAACTCAAATCGAGTTGCCAGAGCCTATTAAAGAAATTGGCGAGTTCCCGGTAAAAATTAAATTTGACCACAACTTAGAAGCTGAAATCAGAGTAATTATTACAAAAGAAGAGGAAAAGGAATAGCGAACCTTCAAAGAAACATGGCTCGTTTTATTTTTGTTGCTGGCGGAGTTATGTCTGGCATTGGTAAGGGGGTGGCCGTGGCGTCTATTAGTAGGATTTTGAAGAGCAAAGGGTTTAAGGTAACCGCAGTAAAAATTGACCCCTATATCAATGTTGACGCTGGAACTATGAACCCCATTGAGCATGGGGAAATTTTTGTGACCGATGACGGCGACGAGTGCGACCAAGATATTGGCAACTACGAAAGGTTTCTGGATGAAAATATGTCGCGAGCGAATTATATAACTACTGGCAGGGTTTATCAGGCAGTAATTAACCGAGAAAGAAATTTAGAATACGGGGGTCGTTGCGTGGAAGTCGTGCCCGACATTCCCAATGAAGTAATTTCCCGAATTCAAAAAGCAGCCAAGAAAACCCAGGCAGATTTTGTTTTAATAGAGATCGGAGGAACAGTGGGGGAGTATCAAAACCTCCTCTTTTTAGAAGCAGCCAGGATGCTAAAGCTTCAAAAACCTAAAGAGATTCTTTTTGTTTTGGTCACTTATTTGCCAGTTCCAGAGATGATTGGGGAAATGAAAACTAAACCTACCCAGACCGCAGTTAGGTTATTGAATGAAGCGGGTATTCAGCCAGATATTATTTTGGGACGGGCCAGAGTTCCTTTGGATGAGCCAAGAAAAAGAAAAATTTCTACCTTTTGCAATGTTCTTCCAGCCGATGTCATTTCTGCGCCCGACATAGAATCAATTTATGAGATACCAGTTAATTTTGAAAAAGAAAATCTTGGGAATCGGATTTTGAAAAAATTTGGTTTAAAAGCCAAAAAACAAAACTTGAAGGATTGGGAAAAGTTAGTTAAGACAATTAAAACAGCTAAAAAGCCAGTTAAGATCGGCGTGGTAGGAAAATATTTTGAGACCGGCAGATTTACTTTAATGGATTCTTATATTTCAGTCATCGAGGCGATAAAACACGCCTCCTGGTTTTTCAAGAGAAAGCCGGAAATTCACTGGCTGGCAGCCGAGAGTTACGAGAGGAACCCCCAGAAACTAAAAGAACTTAAGAAATACGACGGCATAATTGTTCCTGGCGGATTCGGCAATAGGGGAGTGGAAGGGAAAATTAAAGCGATTGGATTTTGCCGAAAAAATAAAATTCCTTATTTGGGACTTTGTTTGGGAATGCAATTAGCAGTAATTGAATTTGCCAGAAATGTTTGTGGTCTGAAAAAGGCGAATTCAGTGGAGTTTGCGTCCAGTTGCCAGTATCCAGTTATTGACGTTTTGCCCGAACAAAAAGCCCTGCTACGAGAGAAGCAATATGGGGGAACAATGAGATTGGGTGCTTATCAGTGTCAGATTAAGCCTAAAACAGCCAGTTTTAGGGCTTACTTGCCATCCGAAGCCTTGGCGAAGGAGGGCGGGTCTCTTATTGTCTCTGAGCGCCATCGACACCGCTACGAGCTAAATAATGAGTTTCGCGAGGTTTTAGAGACCGAGGGAATGGTTATGGCCGGAATTAACCCAGAGAAAGATTTAGTAGAAATAATCGAGGTTCCAAGGCATCCTTTCTTTGTAGCTAGTCAATTTCATCCAGAATTTAAATCGCGGCCCCTCAGGCCGCATCCTTTGTTCAAGGCATTTATTCGCGCGAGCATTAGCGAAGCGTGGAGATGAACGAAGTTCATCGACTAGGGCAGCTATTCACCCTGTTAAATAAAATCCAAAGGATTTTAATTTGCTTCGCAAATTATTTAACAGGGTAAACGTTGACGACTTTAGCTAATTTTTGGGAGCTATCAAATCCTCTTTTTCTTTTTGTCTGAAAGCGAACAACCCCTTCTTTTAAAGCATATAAAGTGTCGTCACCTCCTTTTTTAACATTTTTACCGGGAAGAAACTTTGTCCCTCGCTGCTTTATCAGAATCTGACCAACTTTTGCCTTTTGTCCTGCAAAAAGCTTAACACCTAAATACTTCGGTAGCGAATCTCTTCCTAATTTTGTCGCACCTGTTGCTTTAGTTTTCGCCATATAAAATAATGTTAGCTAAAATTAAAGATTTTGTCAACGAATATTTATCTGATATAATCTTATTAATCGGGGTTATTTTAATTTCATTGCTTTCTTTTGCAGTAGGCTACATTGTAGCCAAGCAACAAGACAAAGAACCAATTAAGGTCGAAAGGGGAGGCGATGAGGTTCCCTCATCTTCACCTTCGCTTTCACATTATGAAAGCTTGGTTTATGAAGACAATTCCATATCATGTCGTTTTGTTCCCGGATGGCAACCGCCGTTGGGCTAAAGAAAAAGGGCTGCCAGCCTTAAAAGGCCATTGGGAAGGATATAAAAATCTGCTGAAATTTTGTCGTTGGTGTCAAAAGAGAGGAGTGAAGGTTATAACTGCCTTTGGCTTTTCTACCGAAAATTGGGACAGGTCAAAAAGAGAAGTAAGTTACTTAATGAAGCTGTTGGAAAGGGGCATTTCTGATAAAAGCCATATTAAAGATCTTCAAAAATACAAAGTAAAAGTCAAAATAATTGGCCAAAAAAAGCGCTTACCCGAATCTCTCCAAAAAGCAATTACCAGAATTGAAGCTTTAACTAAAAACAATAACGAGCTTCAGCTGAATTTAGCTATAAGTTATGGCGGCAGATGGGATATTGTCCAAGCAGTCCAACAAATTGTCCGCAAAAAAATTCCATCTCCCAAAATTACTGAAGAGTTAATTACTAATCATCTTTCAACTGCCGGCCTTCCTGACCCTGATTTAATCATCCGGCCGGGGAGAGAAAGGCGCCTTTCCAATTTTGTTTTATGGCAAGGTGCTTATTCTGAGCTTTATTTTTGTGAAAAATACTGGCCAGCCTTTACTGAAAAGGACTTAGATGAGGCTATTAGAGAGTATGCCCAACGCAATCGAAGATTCGGCCAGTAATCCGCCAGGCAATTGGCGAAAAGAAAAAGCCCGCGTTACCGCGGGTACAAAAGACGATTTTTGTCTTTTTGTTTCCTTCCCTTAAAATTATGACGATTTAGCCACTGTTTTATTACAGCGGCTGCATATCGGCAACCGTATCGGCACCCCAAAAAATCGCCCCAAAGGCGGTTTTTTGTCCAATGAAAATTTGACAATCAGTAGTTTGGGATGGAAGGCGGTAGAAATCCCTTGTTACGTCATTGGAAGGTATCCGTCGACAGTACCTCTAGAAGTCCCATTGGGAACCGGCCTCTTTTTACTGTTCTTTAAGGTTTTTGCCGCTGTGGTATTGACGATGGATTACTCTTTTAAAGGATGGTATTTTCGATGTGTTCTTTCAGCATAGCGGTCAGAAGCATAATGGAGTCGTTATTCACCACGCTTATTTAGGTTGAGTAATTTTTGATATATTTTCTCTTCTATTGTATAAGAAGTTGCTCCACGATAACCTCGTCCAGTAATTATTTTTGCATTTTTTCTTATATCTATAAAGGCAAGTAGAAACTCGCACTGTTTTTGTTTAAGGTGTAAATACGGATGAACAAAATTCAAAAAACGTCTGAGTGGTTCCATTTTTGTTAATTTATATTGAAAGCCTTGTTTTTGTTTGTAATTGCGAGATAGTTTGTATATACGCCCCGATCCGACAAACTTTTTAATATCATTCAAAATTTCGTAATTGTTATTTGTAATAATCAAGTAAGGATGGTAACGAGCAGAAGCTGATTGACAATGTGTCTCTTTTTTTCTTTGGAAAGTTATCCCAATATAACCTTCGCCATCAATAAATCCCGCAACATACTCTCCTGATAATGTTTCTTTTTTAATATTATCCATAAATTATTACCCTTTTAAATTTTTGCCACTATGAAATTGTCTATGTATATCGCGCAATCTTTTGTTAGTCACGTGAGTATAGATCTGGGTGCTAGTGATGCTGCGGTGGCCAAGGAATTCCTGGATACTTCTTAAATCAACCCCCTGATTCAAAAGATCAGTGGCAGTTGAATGGCGGATGGTATGCGGAGTAGTAAAGACGGGTACCCCTGCCAAAATAGCGTATTTTTTGATAATTCTTTCTATAGAACGAGCAGTTAAGCGGTTATGGTCTGATGGGCCGTCTTTGGATTGATAATGAATAAATAACGCCTTTTCTTTATCTTTTCGGGTGGCTAAATATTTCTTTAGCCAAGAGGTGGCTCTTTCTGAAAAAAAGACTGTTCGTGGATAGCCGCCCTTGCCAACAATACCAAGTTCTAAATCCTTTTTATCTTTGATGTTGGTAAACTGTTCTTTATTCAGGGCGATTAATTCCGCTATCCTCATACCCGTTGAAAAAAGGGTTTCTACAATAGCCCGATCTCTCAGGCCTTGTTTGGTCTGGGTATCCGGGGCCAGTAAAAGCTTCTCTATTTGGTCTAGATTGAGGAATTTGACCATTTTTTCAGCTCTGGCGTCCTTTGGCAGGGTTATTTTGCCTGGTGGCAGTGAAATCACGTCTTTAGCCACAAAATAGCCCAGAAGGGCTCTTAAAGCGATAAGATAGTAGTTCTGGGTGATTCTCTTCAAAGGATGGCCTTTTTCACCCTGCGAACGAGATAAATAGAGCCGATAAGCCCAAATATCCTCTTTAGACAGCTGAGAAGGTTTAAGATCGGATTTCTTTGTCTTTTTCAACCAATTAACAAACCTATCTAAATATCTTTTATAGTTTTCCTGGGTCTTATCAGCTAAGCCTTTTTCAACTTCGCAATAATCTAAGAAATCAGGAATATGTTTAATGATCGGTTTATTTGAATTATCCATATATCAGCAGTCTCTTTAGCGCTATTGTGCGACTGCTTCTATATTTATAATAACAGGACAAAAACGTGTGTCAATAGCTAAAATCCCTGTTTCCCACGCTTTGTATCTCTATAAAAAAACGAGAGACATGTCAGAGGGACATGTCTCGAAAAATACATATATGATCAATTACCCGAGCGATAGCGAAGGGTGAAGATGAAACTTTAGTTTCATCGCCTACTTGATCATAATTATTGACTACGGCATCATTGTGCCAAGATAATTGACAAGGAACTAGAAAGGATTGGAAAGGAACTATAACCGATGGTCGGGAGAAAGGTTGGGCTGCTGCTATATTGAAAGGAAATGAACCCCTGCAAGCATATTGTTCCACCCCGAGCCGTTATGTGCAACCCAATCTTCTCCCAATTTTATTATAAACCATCAAAAAGCCTTGTCAATAAAAAAAACCGCTAGGTCCCCTACCCTAACGGCTATCTACTTTATTAATTCTTTGAATTTTTCCCAGAGAGATTTACTAACTTCTGGAACTTCTTCTTTAAGTTCTTGTTTTTCTTTTTGGAACTCTTCCTCAATCATTGGTTTTCTTTTTTCCATTTCTTCTTTCACTCTTGGTTCTATCTCTTTTTTGATCCAGCTTGCCATTTTTGGCCAGATATTTTTCATAAACCAGTTATACATTTTTTGCCAGGTGGGTAGTATATCTTCTTTCCAAATTTTTTCTATAATTCCTGGTAATTCTTTTTGGCCGACTTCAACTGTTTTCTCTCCAATTGCTTTCACTTCCTCAAGAGTCTCAGGCGCCTTGATGCTCTTTTGAGGAGACTCTTGAGTTAAGCCGAGAGCCGGCAAAATTAAGCCAACAAATATTG
>MNWE01000029.1 GCA_001872265.1 Parcubacteria group bacterium CG1_02_39_15 | reverse complement strand
CAATTTAATTTCTTGGCCCAGTCGGGCAATTTTTATTTGAGCCCCTTCTTTCTCTTTTTCCTGCTGAATTAATCTTTGCCATTCTTTGAACTCGGCCGTATCCCGCGTTACGCCGGTCCATAAAATATTTTTGACCTTATATCTTTTTAGAACCGCGAGAAGCCCGGCCAAATGGTCTTTTTCAGGATGGGTTAAAATTATTAAATCTAAAGAATTATCCCAAAAAGGCAACTCGCCATCAAGCTTCTCTAAAATAGCGGAGTTGGGCCCGCCATCAATCAAAATCTGATACTTTTCGGGCGTTTCAATAAAAATGGCGTCTCCTTGGCCTACATCAAAAAAATTAACCTCTAAAAATTTGAGCTGGCTTAAGTTATAAACCGCCAGCCAAGCCAGGAGGTTTAAAGCTAAAAGGGCGACCAAAACAGACCCCCCACCAATAATTCTGGTGGGGGGCTTTAAAGACTTCCGAAAATCTTTGAGATTCATTAGGCCTTGCCCATAATTCTGAACATCTTAGTTCCGCACTTGGGGCAAGTGCCAGTCATTGCCTTTCTTTTCACTCCACCTTTTCCCTTCATTGTAACTTCCTTAGCGCCCTGTATTTCTTGTTTCTTCTTACATTTTACACAATAACCTTCCATAGTATTTAAAAAAAATTAATTTTTCAGCCGACCTTTACCCCGTTAAATAATTTTGCTTTTGGCAAAATTGCCCTGTTAAATAAAATCTTCGATTTTCTTTTGCCTTCGGTAAAAGATTTAACAGGGCATTTAACAGGGTGAACTTTATTCACAGCTTAATTCAGCTTAAATTAAGCATAAGGTTAAGTCAAGCGTTTACTCTTTTATAAACAAACCGCAAAGACAATGCCCCTGCTTTTCAATTTCTTCCCGACTCCAAGCGCAAGGGCAGATTTTTGGCTTATCTTCTTCTAAATTGCCGGTGGCTCTTCGACAAGGACAATATCTTTGGCCGTATTTTTTCTCATTTTCTAAAAGCCCCTTAGCTAATCTCTCCACCACTTCCCTATCCGGATTCAACTTAAAGCCGTTTTTATCGGCGTATTCTTGGTAGCCCTTGATTACCTCCTCGATATTTCCCTCGCTTTCTCTTTTGTTTTTCATATCTTCTAACATTTTATTTAATAATTCTCTTATTGCTGGTTCCGGTCTCACTCCTACAAATCCGCTTACTGGTTTTCCTCCGTTAAAGAGAACAACTATTGGAATCCTGTCTATTCCCAGTTTTTGAGCAATTCCTTGAGCCTCTTCTAGATTAGCTTTAGCAAAAATAACTTTTTCTTTAAATTCTTCAGCTACTTTCTCTAAAATCGGAGCAAGCACAAAACAGGGCTGACACCAAGGAGCCCAAAAATCGACCAATAGCGGCTTATCGCTTTTAGTAATTGTCTCTTCAAAATTTTGATCGGTTAGTTCAACCACTTTTTTTATTTTTCAGTTTTCTCTATTGCGCCGATTGGACAAACGCTTTCTCCTCCACACTCTTCCAATTTCTTTGAGTTTACCACCTCGGCCTTGCCGTCATCGGCTATTTTAGTTGCCTCGGGACAAGTTTGAACACAAACCTGGCACCCGATGCACTTCTCTTTATTTACTTTATACATCGAAATAAATTAAAAATTTATTGAAGATTGAAATGAATCGAAGATTCATTGAGTATGTATAAGTTTGGCTATCTCTGAGTTTAACGCTCTTAGATGACCTCTATTTAAAAAATGAACGTTCTTTTCCCCGCAAGCGCCAGTAATCATTTTTATTTCTTCAGTGCAGTTTTTAATAAAAGCCGCTATCTTTTCTGCAGCTTCTACCGGATTTAAATTTTCTCTTAAATTTGGGTCTTGAGTAGTAATTCCCTTTGGACATTTTCCAAGATAACATAATCCACAAGAGGTGCAACCCATCGCTACCAATAAAGAAGTAGCCGCAAAAACAGCATCAGCTCCCAAAGCCAGCGATTTCGCAAAGTCCCCTCCTTTGTTTAATCCTCCGCCAATCCATAATTCTTGTCTTGCCTTTAATTTATCTAATATCTCTCTGGCCTTGACTAAAGCCATTATGGTCGGCAAGCCCACTTCATCCAACATTACTTCCGGAGCCGCCCCCGTTCCACCCTCTAAGCCATCAATGGCAATTATATCAGGATTAGCTTTTACCGCCAGCCTCACATCGTTTTCAATGTCGCCTGCGGCTAATTTAATAATAATTGGTATTCCCTCAGTTAATTCTCTTAACCATTCCACTTTTTTTCTTAAATCATCAATGTTTTGGATGTCTAGATGATAAGCCGGCGAATGAATGTCTTTTCCCGCTGGAACATTTCTAATCTTGGCAATTTCTTCAGTCACTTTTTCAGCTGGCAGTAATCCCCCTTGGCCGCCCTTAGCCCCCTGACCGATCTTTATTTCAACAGCATCAGCTTTTTTCAAAATCTCTTCAGTAATTCCGAACCTAGCGGTGGAATACTGAACAATTAAATAGTTTGAAGATTCTCTTTCTTCTGGCAGCACTCCTCCTTCGCCGGTGTTTTCCATTGTCCCAGCTAAAGTAGATGCTTTAGCTAAGGCAATTTTAGCTTCCTGAGACAAAGCGCCGAAACTCATTGCTCCAATAATAATCGGGGTTTCAAGAAAAATTGGTTTTTTGCTGTTTTTCCCGACAACCGTTTTGGCTGAAATTTCTTCTCGGTAGTAATCTACCGGCCTTTTATTTAATTGAGCGGGCAAGAAAACTAAATCGTCAAAACTGATTTTTCCCCACTTATTAGAACGCCCACTGGCCGTGGGAATTTTCTTTGTTCTGTCTTGAATTTCTTTAACCCAATTTTCACCAGCCATTAAATATCCAGCTGAAGAGTAGTCATAAAATATTGGTGTTTAAAATGTCTTCGTAAGTTCTGTCGATAAAATTCTTCAACCCCTCTTCAAGCTTATCTATTTCTAACCCTCCCTCTCGGTTTTTAGCCTCAATAAAGCCGTGGGTTCCGTTTTTAAAAATTAGTTCCAATTTGGCGTTTAAGCTGTGAAAATCTTCAAGAATGCATTTTTCCGGCTCAACTTTTTCCCACGGTTCAAAATAATCAAAAGGCGTCTTGGTATATGTCAGGTTTTTGCTTTCTTTGATTCTCATGGTTGTTTTGCCCAATTCCCCCGCGGCCAGATTGAAAGCTGAGGAAAGGGTATCTCAATCCCCTCCTTGTCAAATGCTCTCTTTAATCTCTTTCTAAACTCCTTTAAAGTGTCCCATTGTTTCAAAGGCTTGGTTTCTCCTAAAACTTTTATTATTATTCCGGACTCGCCAAAGCTATCCGGACCCGGCCCCAAAACTTGAATCGGTTTTAAAATATATTCTTTCCAGGGAGATTCCTCGGCCATTTCTTTTCCCACCTTGTTTATCAACGCCATAACCTTATCCAAATCCTCTTTGTAAGCCACGCTGATATCCATATGAGCCCGGGAGTAACCCTTGGTAAGGTTGGCTGCCATCTTAAAAGAGCCGTTGGGAATATGATATACTTTGCCGTCCAAATCTCTTAAAACTGTTTTTCTCAAAGTAATATCCTCTACCCCGCCGCAGGTATTGTCCAGGCAAACGACGTCTCCTACCCGATATTGATTTTCAATAATTACAAAAAGGCCAGCTAAAAAATCCCTTATCATATATTGAGCGCCAAAACCCAAGGCCACTCCCAAAATTCCGGCTCCAGCTAAGATTGGACCGACAGCAATCCCAAACTCGGGCAATACCATCATTATTGCTACCAACCAGACAACAACACTTAGAGCGCTGCTAAAAATGCGGATGAGAGTTTTTTGTCTTTTTTCGGTCGACTCCTCGGTGCCGTCTTTCACTCCTCCCTTTACCGCCTTTCCGATAAATTTTTTGCCAACACGGTCGGCTAAAACAGCGGCAATTAAAATTGCGGCAATCTTTATACCGTGACCAATTAACCAATTGATAATTTCTTCTAGCATCGAGATAAATTGAAGATTTATCTTTTTTCAGTTTAAACTAAAAACCTAAGTCAAGCAACCCTTATTCTTATTCGGCCAGCTCTTCTACCTCTTTCTTTCCTTCTTCTAGCTCTTCGGCTTGTTCTGGATCTTCTTTCAATAAAAGCGCCTCAAATTCGCCCACATGAGTTTTTTCCTCTTTAGCGATGTCTAACAAAATTTTTTTAATGCTTTCTTTCTCGGTCATCGCCGCTAATTGCTCGTACAAACTTACCGCATCCAATTCGGCTATCATCCCTACTCTTAAAATCTCTTTATCCAAATCTTCTTTTTTTACTTTTTGAAGCGAAATTGGTATTTGCGACAACATATTATTCTAATCTTTTTAAAAAGCGCGACCTTTTTCATCTAATTTTATCCTAACAAACCCCGCGAGATAAAGCTACCATCTCGCGGGGCAATGTCTGCTCCCCTAACAGACACTACTATTCTCCCTTCTTTGCTTCGTATTCTCGCCAGGCCACTGAAACAGACGGCTCAACTTTGTCTAAATCGCCAAGAACCTTTTCTCTTAGTTCTGAGGTGGCGATTTCTTCTTTTGCCGCAGCCAGCTGTAAAACCCCGGCTGAAACCTGCTTGACTACTTCATTTGTTCTTTCTTCCGAAAGATCGGTCCTTTGGGCAGCCGCTCTAATTGCGTTTTCAATTTTTTCTGCCTGAAAGGGCTCCTTGCTTCCGTCTTTTTTAACAACTAAACTAGCCATAATTTTTTATTTTTTAAGAAATAGAAGCGAATGCGACCTTTCTTTTTTATTGTAACATATAACCGATTATTCCTACATAGCTGTTAAGAGCGTGACAAACGGAATCGGTCCGCACGTATTTGTTATTATAATCCCAGAAGATTCCACCGATGGCGAGCTTTGGATTGGGAAGGGCAATGCTATTTTCTTCTGAATAAGTAAATTGCATCAACCAATCTATCACCTTAATTACCGCTGTCTTGTAATCTTGGCAGGCGGTCATATTTTCTCTTTCACAGAAATGATACATCTCCATCATTACTTCTGCCAACCAGCCGTTGCCGCTGGTAGAAAAAGCTAAATTCCACCTCCCCTGATAAAGAGGGTCGGCGGTTTCTGTCATTTGTCTTTTTATCAATTCCCGACTGCAGTTAAAAATAATTTCTTTGTGTTTTTCTTTAGGATCTACTTTATAAAAATCCAGGAGCGCCATCACCACCCAGGCGCTGGAAATGGGATTGGCAGATCGATATTCATCTCCCAGAAAACAACCATCTTCTTCTACCCTCTTTTCAAAATGCTTGGCGATTTTTTCTGCCGAGTTGAAATATTTTTCTTCCTGGGTAACTTGATAAAGCCGGGAAAGGGCAGCCAGCACTTGCCCATTATAGAGTAAGGATTCTTGGGTGCCATAATACCATTTTCCCTCCTCATATCTTTGGTAGGCCTTCATTATCCCGTTATCTTGCTGCATCCCCAACAGCCAGTCCCCGGCCAATTTCGCCGATTCCAAATATTCCGGCGTTTCGGTCCTTTCATATAAATCCAGCAAAGTAAAAATACTTAAAGCAGCTGTTCCCACCACAAACTTTTCTTCCTTTTCTTCGGGAGACAGATAGAGAGAATAATGGAAAGCGCCTTCAGCTTTTCCTGTTTTGTTTTGCATAGAAAGCAAAAATTCTCCCCACTGAGGAAGCTTCTTAAAGATTCTCTCATCTCCGTCAAAATCATAAATTTTTAAAAGGGTGTAAATAATTGAAGCAGAATAAACCGTATGCAATCTCTCTTCAAATCTGTCTTCTAAAGCATAATAATACTTATGAAAACCGTGCTTTTCTTCATCTTCCATCCGCAATAAAAATTCCTTTCCCTGTTCGACTGCCCGAGCGAGGGGATTCTCTTCCTTTGCAATTTCAGTTTCTTTCGGTTTTTGAATCTCGGGCAGATTTACCGCAGCCGGCAATTCTCCAACCCTTGAAAACCAAAAAGTTCCACCGCCAACTATAGCGGCTAAAACAAAGGTGATTAAAAGATATTTCCAATTTACATCCATATATCCATTAAGCTGAGGGCAAGCTGAAGCTAAAAGTGCTTCCTTTTCCCAGCTGAGATTTTGCCCAAATTTTACCTTTCATTCGTTCAACGATTTCTTTGCAAATAAACAAGCCCAGGCCCGTCCCTTCAATGTCTTGAGTTTCTCTGTTTTTAACTCTAAAAAATTTCGTAAACAATTTTTTTATATTATCGTCAGAAATTCCCATCCCTTCGTCTTTAATGTTGGTTATTAAAAAATTATCCTTTATTTCGTGGTTGATGGTTATCTTGCCCGGTTTTATTGCGTATTTGATAGCATTATCAACCAAATTAGATATTACTTCTTTTAACTTGAAGGCGTCTGCCATCGCTTTTGTCGTTTTGTCTAATTCTTGATAAATTAACTGAATCTTTTTTTCAGCCGCCAGCCGCTCCAATCCTTTTAAGACTTCTTTGATATTATCCCCTATCAAGACCGGCTCAACTTTTATTTCCATCTTCCCTGCCTCTGAGCGGGCCACTTCCAATAAATCTTGGACAAGTTTTATTAATCTTCTATTGGAACTATCAACAGTATCCAAAGCTTTTTTCATCTCTCTTTCCACTTTGCCAAAATTACCATTTAAAATCATTTCCAGATACCAATTTATCACGGTGACCGGCGTCCTTAGCTCGTGGGCGGCAATAAAAACGAATTCGTCTCTCAGCTCTTGGTTTTCTTTTAAAACCTTTATCATTTTATTAAACCTTGAGCCCAATTTCTCTAGCTCGTCTCCGGTTTTAATATTTATTCTGTAATCAAGATTGCCCTTGCTGATTTCGTCGGCTCCCTTGCCTAAAATTTCTACCGGTTTCACCACCCAGCGAGCCATAAACAAACTAAGAATCATTATTAAGCTCAAGGCGGCAACAATAATTACTAAGGTTCCCCTTATTAATGTTTCCACTACTGAAAAAGCGTCTCTCCAAGGCCACTCAGAAATTAAAAACCATTTGATCCCGCCCACGGGAGCTGCGGCAAAAATGACCCTGTCGCCCAAAGAGTTTTTATATATATCCTCAAGCGACTTGCCTTCGTGAATCTTGTTTTTCAAAGTATCTTCTATCAAGCTAATCTGGCTTAGGTTTTGACCGGGACGAGCAAAATTTTTGTTAGAAGAAGCAATTAAGTTTCCTTCGCCATCAATTAAATAAACAAAGCCTTGGCTGCCCACTTTAACCTTGGAAATAACTTCTTCAAGGAGCTCTAGATTAATCTCAGCTGAAATGATTCCGATAGCCTCTTTCTCCCGATTCTCAATCTGAGAAGCAATGCGCATTAAAGGCCCCTCGGAAGTAAAATTAATCGGACCGAAATAATCCACACCCTCTATGGTTGTCTGAAAATCTTCTCTCCCGGCAACGTTCTCTAGAACCAAGCTTGTCGAGTTTTCGCCCCCTTCGCGTTTAACTATTTCTTGGCCGTCTCTATCAATAAAACTAATTTCTTTAACATCGCCAGCTTCTTCTTTTAAGCCGCCAATAAGAAAATTTAAGCTGGACAGGCTGGCTTCCGAAATGTTTTTAGGAACCGGAGTCAATTCAATTACTAAATTAAAAACGTCTGTTTTTTGGTCCAGATATCTTCTGATTTTTTCACTGGTTCCCTGAAGCACTTGAAGCTGGAGTTCAGAAACATTTTCCAGTCTTGTTTTAACCACCGTCACTAAATGAACAACGGAAATGATTAACAAGGGAATCACTCCGATAACCAATAAAATTTTTAAAACCTTGGTCCGAAACTGAGAATAATTTTTGTTTGAATCTGCCATCTTTGTTTTATTATATTAATTTACCAAAAAAAAGCCACTTAAATTGTGCCCCCTGCCTAGGGGCCTCTTGACATTCTGGCGGGTTGGTGTAATATTAATACTTAGCGGAATCGCTAAATAATATGGAACCATCCTCAAGCGACGAGCCTCCGAGTAGCACCACTCAAGAAAAATTACTCAACCAAGAGGGGTCCGCGGAAAAACACGGGTCTTTTTTTGATATTCAGGTTCAAATCATTTCTGACATAAACCTGTGTTTTGAGTTGTGGCAGGAATTTAGCCCCAAAAAGACGCTTTTTGATACCTGGGAGTTCCGTTTAGCTTTCCATAAGGCCTACCAATTTAAGCCCTATTTTATCCTCATAAAAAACCAGTTGGAAAATCTCGCCCTTCTTCCTTTAGAGTACGACGGGGACGAGAAACGCTATGTTTGGTTCGGAACCCCTTGGCAGGAAGAAAACAAATTCTTTACTAAAAATCCTGCTCTTATTCCATCTCTCCTATCTCTTGCTCCAAATCCCCTTTTCCTTAATGCTATTGATTTGCCCTCCATTCATTCCATTGGGGAATTTATTGATTTTCAACCAGACAGCCCAAAATATATTTTGGATTTATATAATATAAAAACGGCCGAAGACTTCTTGACGCATTTAACCAAGAATAAAAGACATGCTTTAAGAAAAGATAAAAGGAGAATTGAAAAGCAAAATCCTAAAATAACAATTAATGACTCGCCTAGTTTTTCTGATTTAGACAATCTTATAAACCTGAGTAAAGAGCGTCTTAAGGAAAAAGGCAAAGAGGCTGATTGGGAAGATCCGAGAAGAATTGAGGCTTTTCGTCAAGTAATTCTTCTCTCAAACAAAAGCTATAAACTAAAAATGATTACAGTAACTACAGGTTCAAAAATTGCTGGAGTAGATTTGGTTGCTCTTTTTAATAACTGCTACTATACATTGAAATGCGGTTACGATGTCAAAAATTTCTCTGGAATTGGCAATTTTTTCAATCTTTTTGAGATTGGGGATGCATTATCTTTAGGAATGAAAAGGGTTGACTTCCTTCAAAATAATTATGCCTGGAAGAGCCGATTTTTTCAGGCTCTCCCCCTTTTAC
This sequence comes from Parcubacteria group bacterium CG1_02_39_15, assembly GCA_001872265.1. Taxonomy (GTDB): domain Bacteria; phylum Patescibacteriota; class Minisyncoccia; order Minisyncoccales; family Paceibacteraceae; genus Paceibacter. The sequence continues at coordinate 1,379 of MNWE01000029.1, read as the reverse complement.
AATACACTTCAAAATTATGAAACTAAAATTGCGTCTAGTCGATGAACTTCGTTCATCTTCACCCTTCGTTGACGCTCGGGCAGTCGATGAACTTCGTTCATCTTCACCCTTCGCTGAAGCTCGGGTAAGAAAATTTACTTTCTCTGACCTTAAGCGAATTCTGGAAATAGAAAAATCCTCTTTTACCACTGATGCTTATCCAAAATCCCGGTTTGCAAAACTGGCTAAAAAACACAGCGATGGTTTCTTTGTGATTGAAAATGCAGGTAAAATTTTAGGCTATATTATAGGTTACAAAACAAAGAAAAATCAGGGCGATCTTGATTCAATAGCCATTGACCCGAAATACCGAAAATTAGGCATAGGCAAGTTATTGCTTCGCTACATACTTAATCAATTTAAGAAGAAGGGCTTAAGACATGCCTCTCTTGAAGTTCGCGCCAAAAATAAAACCGCCATATCCTTCTACCGAGATATGGGGTTTAAAGCTAAAAGAGTCATTAAAGAATTCTATCGGGACAAGGCCGATGCCTATCAGATGGAAAGGGCAATTTAAATCTCAGATTAAGCCAAAACTAATTATTATTTTGTTATTTATTCTCGACCTTTCTCTCAAAAATCTTTCTTAAAAATTCGGCAAAGTCTATCCTGTCAAAAACCACTTCGCCAAGCACGGCAAAAGGTATGGCTATCAAAATCACAATGCCGACTATTTTCAGGGTTATAGGTTCGCCGGTAGCAATTTTTATAGCAATCAAATCCTCGGCTATCCCAATAATGATTCCGAAAACCAAAAGCTCAAATATTATTTCCCATTTTTTCCAATTTACTTCTTTTCCCATTTTCTTATTCTATCACTTCGGCTGGCTCAGTGTAAACAAAAAACCGCTCCCTTGAGGTGGCGACGAAAAAATTTATCGCTTAATCTTTACTATTTTTATTGCCTTGCCCTCTATTAATGCCTCGGCGATTTTTTTATGGGCCGAGGTTAAAATTCGTTGAAGCGTGCTTTGTGAAACTTTCATTTTCTTTGCTGCTTCCGTCTGCTCAAGATTTTCCAAATCGCAAAGCCGCAGCGCCTCCAGCTCATCCATGCTTAAATCAACCTCTTGCAACATAGATAAGGGCACCGCTCTCGGCTTGAAATAAAGCACATCCGGATCACAAAATATTCTTCTTGGTTTCATCGGTCTTGCCATGTTATTTTCTTGTTAAATGATGGCGTTTTGCTTGCAGATCGCGGCGCATTTCCCGCACTTTGTACATTTACTGTAGTCAAATTTTGGTATGGACTGATAGACGGCAGTATATTTTTTTCTTTTAATGGAAAGCAAGAGGTGGTCATTGGGGCATTCGGCGTCTGCGTCCACCAGCATCGT
>MNWE01000031.1 GCA_001872265.1 Parcubacteria group bacterium CG1_02_39_15 | reverse complement strand
GGTCAGCTTGGTTTTATTTGTTGGGATGGCCTTGTGGAAAAGGATGTTCAGGGCAAGGGTAGGGAAGTTGATGGTGCCGATGTTGTTGATGATTATTGCCGGAATATTTTTAATCGCGAATGTAAGCGAATTGGGAAGCGAATTTAAGCAAATAAGCGAATTGACGAGATTGCCGCAGGAGAGGGTTTTGAATCAGGGGGAGTCCTGGGGGATTGGACTAAGGACAGCCATTGGCGGGGTGAAAAATGGCTTTATTGGTACGGGGGTTGGAACTTATTTTCATGACTTCTCAAAGTTTAAGAGTTTAAAGTGGAATTCTTCTGAATTGTGGCAGATGAGATTTGATAGACCGGGAAATTATATTTCGGAGATTTTAGGGACGATGGGATTTTTGGGATTGATATCTTATATTGTTTTGGTTGGAATGTTCTTATTGATTTCTTGGATGTTCTTAGCGCTAAACCGACGCGAAACCCCGAAGGAGAGCAAGCTCCCTACGGGGCAGGCTAAACGCGAAACAGACGCGAAACAGTTGCCCTTGCTGATGGCATTTATAGCTTTGGTGGTGGGGCAGTTTGTGTATTATCAGAATACGGTTTTAGCTTTTGCTTTTTGGTTGATTTTGGCAATTTCGGTGGTTTCTTGGGAGAAACCGATTATCGAGAAAAAGTTTTCTTTACAGAAATTTCCCGAAATGAGTTTGATTGCCACAGCCATATTAATTGTCATTGGCTTGGGGATACTGGGTACTTATTATTTTGGATACCAATATTATCGGGCAGATGCTATTTATGCTAAATCGCAAAAGATGGCTTTGGGACCAGAGAGAACTGCCCTAATTGAAAAAGCAGTGAAAATGAATCCCAATTTCGCTCAATATCAGGCAATTTTAGCCAGAGCTTATTTGGATGCAGCTTTAACAGAAATGAGAAAGCCAGTCGCCGAACAGGATTCTCTAGCTCTCCAAGCCACTGTAGCTAAAGCCATAGATTCCGCTAAAAAAGCTACCGAACGGGGACCCGGCCAGGTGACAACTTGGGAAACTTTAGGAATGATTTATCGAGATATTAGATTGGTGGCTTCCGGAGCGATGGAGTGGGCGATAAAGTCATTTGAAAAAGCAATTACCCTGGAACCCACTAATCCGGTGTTATATACTGAGCTGGGAAAATTACTATCTATAAATGAACCGGAAAAAGCCAAAGAGAAATTTGCTAAAGCCGCTGAATTAAAAGCTGATTATCTTGATGCTCGAATACAGTCGGCCCTAATTTATGAAAGAGAAAATAATACCGAAGAGGCCATTAGAAGCATGGAAGACTTGTCTTTGGAGTATCCTTTTAATCCCGAGGTGCTCTTTCAGCTTGGTCGGCTTTACTTCAACGCAAAAAGGATTGACGACGCCATTGGGCAATTGGAGAAAGTGGTGAATTTTATGCCCAATCATTCTAATGCCCTTTATTCTCTGGGCATTGCCTACAAAGAAAAAGGTGAAAAAGAAAAAGCTATCAAGGCTTTTGAAAAGGTTTTGGAATTAAACCCGGGGAATGAAGATGTCCAAGCCAAACTAGACGAACTGAAGAAGTAACTTTTGGGCGGGCGATGAGATAAATCTCGTCTTCCCCTCGTCGTTTTTTCAAAACGACTTCGGTATTGACAATTTTTTGTGGTTAATGTAAAATTGACTTTACTAGTAACATTTTAATATTTTTTAATATTATTTTGTTTTTGGCTTCTTTTTTCTAAAATTAAGAAGAATTTCGCCCTGAAATACCTTTATTTGGGGTCTTTTTTATGTTTAAAGAAACACTCAAAACTAAAAACTTTGGGAAGGCAAAGGTTGCTCTCCCCCTGCCTTATTTATTAGCTCTCCAAAAGGACAGCTGGCAGAGATTTTGGGAGCAAGACCTCAAAGAATTATTTGCTGAAGTTTCTCCCATTCGTGACTACACTGGTAAGGAACTGGAGCTCTGGCTCTTGGATTATAAATTAGATGAACCCAAATACAAAGACGACGAGGAGGCTAAAAAGAATAACGATTCTTACGAAGTTTCCTTAAGGGTAAGAGTAAAATTAGTCAACCTTAAAACCAAAGAGATTAAAGAGCAAGAAGTCTTTTTAACTGATTTCCCCCTGATGACAGAGAGGGGAACTTTTATTGTAAATGGAGTAGAGAGGGTGGCAATCGCCCAATTGATTCGCTCGCCGGGAGCGTTTTTTACTGCCCAAAACATCCAAGGCAGAAATCGTTTTGGAGCGAAGATCATCCCCAATAGGGGAGCTTGGCTGGAGCTTGAAACTGAAAACTCGGGGTTTATCGGCGTAAAAATTGACAGAAGAAGAAAAGTGGCGGCAACCTGCCTGTTAAGGGCTTTTGGGGTCGCTGAGACTTCGTCTCATCTCCCACCTCGCCTTGCTTCGCGAGGCTCGGTCATTGATGAAGATTTGGCTATCAAAGAACACTTCCAAGACGTGAATAAAGGCGATCTAGATTATATTGAGGAAACTTTGAAAAGAGATACTACCCACAACCAAGCAGAAGCCCTGGTGGAAGTTTATCAAAGATTAAGACCTGGCGACCTTGCCTCTCCCGATACGGCTCGGGAATTAATTGAAAATATGTTTTTCAATTTTAAAAGGTACGATTTATCCAAAGTTGGCAGGTGGAGAATGTGGCAGAGATTGCCAGAGTTAAAATCCAAAAAGGAGGAGATAGCTACAATAGATAGAGTATTAAAGCCAGAAGATGTGGTGGCAGTTTTAAGAGAAATTATTCGCTTGAATAACGACCTGGATGGAAAACCAGATCAGATTGACCATTTGGGCAATAGAAGAGTAAGAACTTTAGCTGAACTTCTCCAAAATAGATTGAGAGTGGGATTAATGAGAATGGAAAGAATTGTTAAAGATAGAATGTCAACCTTGGATATTCATACCTTGGTCCCGACTCAATTGATTAATCCCAGGCCAGTAATGGCGGTGGTGAAAGAATTTTTTACTTCCTCCCAAATGTCTCAATTTATGGATAATGAAAACCCTCTCGCGGAATTGGAGCATAAAAGAAGGCTTTCAGCTACCGGGCCAGGCGGTTTAACCAGAGAAAGAGCTGGATTTGAGGTAAGAGACGTTCAGCCCTCTCATTATGGCCGAATTTGCCCTATCCAAACCCCAGAAGGACCCAATATCGGATTGGTAGGCCACTTAGCTTCTTTTGCCAAGATTAACCCTTATGGATTCTTAGAAACCCCTTATTTTAAGGTGGAAAAAGGTAGTGTAACATCCGATATACACTACCTCAATGCTTACGAAGAGGAAAAACATAACATTGCTGCGGGAGCAGTGCCGATTGATGAAAAAGGAAACATTATTCCTCATAGGGTAGAAGCCAGGATTAAAGGAGAGCCGGGCATATCGGATAGAGACAAAATTGACTTTATTGATGTTTCAGCCGAACAAAGCATTTCAGTAGCCACTTCTTGCATTCCTTTCTTGCAGAACGACGATGCCAACCGGGCGCTTATGGGTTCAAATATGCAAAGGCAATCTGTGCCCTTGGTTAATCCCGAACCCCCTTTAGTAATGACCGGCGTGGAAGAAAAAGTAGCCAGGGATTCGGGCCAGGAAGTCATTGCCGGAACCGATGGGGTAGTGGAAGAAGTGGACGCAAACCACATCCAAATTAAAATCAAAAATCAAAAAACGAAAATCAAAAATTACGACTTAAAGACTTTTACAAGGACTAATCAATATACTTGTTTTCATCAAAAGCCAATCGTTAAAAAAGGGGAAGTCGTGAAAAAAGACGATGTTCTGGCTGATGGGGGAGCAATATCCCAAGGATACTTATCTTTGGGCAACAACGTTTTAGTGGCTTTTCTTCCCTGGCGAGGGCAGAATTTTGAAGATGCCATAGTTGTTTCAGAAAGATTGGTAAAAGACGATCTTTACACTTCAATTTATATTGAGAATTTTGCCTGCGACGTTAGAGAAACGAAGCTGGGGCCGGAAGTAACCACCTGCGATATTCCTAATGTCGGCGAAGAGAAATTAAAGGATTTGGACGAAGAGGGAATTATTAGGATTGGAGCCGAAGTCGGCCCGAATGATATTTTAGTTGGAAAAATTTCGCCCAAAGGAGAAGCTGATTTAACCGCTGAAGAAAGATTATTGAGAGCAATTTTTGGTGAAAAAGCCAGAGAAGTCAAAGACACCTCTTTATTGATGGAACACGGCAAGCGGGGGAGAGTGGTGGGGGTAAAAGTTTTTTCCAGAGAATCGGGCCATAAGTTGGAGCCGGGAATTATCAAAAGAATAGAAGTGGAAGTAGCCAATCTCAGAAAAATCCGCTCCGGAGACAAACTGGCTGGCCGCCACGGCAATAAAGGAGTAATTTCTAAAGTTCTACCGGCAGAGGAAATGCCATTTTTAGAGGATGGAACGCCAGTAGATATTGTTTTAAATCCACTTTCAGTGGTTTCTAGAATGAACTTGGGGCAAATTTTAGAAACTCATTTAGGTTGGGCAGCTAAATCTTTAGGTTATCATGCTATATCCCCAGCTTTAGCTGGTGCTACCGAGGAAGACATCAAGACTGAGTTGAAAAAAGCTGGACTAGCCGAAGATGGAAAAATGATGCTGTATGATGGTCAGACCGGGCTTCCCTTCCCGGAAAAAATAACGGTGGGGTATATTTATATGATGAAATTAATCCACATGGTGGAAGATAAGATTCACATGAGGTCAATCGGGCCCTACTCTTTGATTACCCAACAGCCCTTGGGCGGTAAAGCTCAATTCGGAGGACAGAGATTTGGAGAAATGGAAGTTTGGGCTTTGGAAGGGTATGGCGCAGCTTATACTTTGCAGGAAATGCTAACTATCAAATCTGACGATGTGTCAGGCAGAGCCGCTACTTACGAAGCAATTTTAAAGGGAGAAGAAATCAAACCGCCAAATATTCCCGCCAGCTTCAATTTGTTAGTGGCAGAATTGAAATCTCTGGGGTTATCAGTGGAAGTAAAAGAAAAACCCCACGATGAAAATTCCAAATAACAAATTCCAAATCCCAAACAATATCCAAATTCCAATATTCAATGACCGAAACGTTTGAAATTTTGAATTTTGGTCATTGGAATTTGTTTGTAATTTGGTGCTTGTAATTTGTAATTTAATTTTATGAGGGTACAAGATTTAGAAGCAATTAGAATAAAACTAGCCTCGCCGGACGAGATTTTGCATTGGTCTCACGGCGAAGTGACTAAACCTGAAACCATCAACTACCGAACCCAGAGGGCAGAGAAAGACGGGCTGTTTTGCGAACGGATTTTCGGTCCGGAGAAAGATTACGAATGTTATTGCGGAAAATACAAGAGAATTCGCTACAAGGGAATAGTCTGCGACAGGTGCGGGGTGGAGGTGACCAAGGCTGCCGTCAGGCGAGAAAGAATGGGGCACATCAAATTAGCTACTCCGGTGAGCCACATTTGGTTCTTAAGAGGAGTTCCTTCCAGAATGGGACAGGTGCTGGATCTTTCTATGCAGCAAATGGAAAGGGTGATTTATTTTGCCGCTTACGTTGTAACTGAAGCGAGCGAAGAGGCTCGGAAAAAAGTTTTAGTAGAAATTGAAAAAGAGTTTAAGCAGAAGTCCAGAAACAAAAAATTAAAGAAAAAGGATTTGGCTGCCCTGAAAGAAGCGAGAGATAAAGCCGTAGAAGAGGTAAAATCTATTACTCCGTTGAAAATTATATCTGAAATGGAATATCATGATTTGTCTTTGAAATACGGGGAAGTCTTTGAGGCTGGAACGGGAGCAGAAACCTTAAGGAAAATTTTTGAAAAAATTGATTTAAAGAAAAAAATTCAAAATCTAAAAGCGCAACTGGAGAAAGAAAAATCTTCGCCAGTAGCTCGTCGAAAAATCTTAAGAAGATTAAAGCTCTTTCAGGGAATGATTAAGGCGGGAATAAGACCTGAATGGATGTTTCTGACCTGCCTGCCGGTGTTGCCCTCAGACTTGCGGCCCATGGTTCAATTGGACGGCGGTCGCTACGCCTCTTCTGATTTAAATGATTTATACCGCCGAGTGATTAATAGAAACAATAGATTAAAATATCTTTTGGAAATTGCGGCTCCGGACGTAATTGTTAGAAATGAAAAAAGAATGCTCCAGGAAGCGGTTGACGCCTTGATTGATAATGGAATGAGAAAGGGTACCACTACCCAAGCCACCACCGGCGGAAGAAGGCTTTTGAAGTCTTTGGCTGACATTCTTAAAGGAAAACAGGGCCGTTTCCGCCAGAATCTCTTAGGGAAAAGGGTAGATTATTCCGGAAGGTCGGTAATTGTGGTAGGTCCAGAATTGGGGATTGACCAGGTTGGCTTGCCAAAAAAAATGGCTCTGGAGCTTTTTAAACCTTTTGTAATCAAAAAAATCTTAGATAGAGAGCTTGCTTATAATGTCAGGGGAGCTTCTCGGCTAATTGAAGAAGAGACTGATGAGGTTTGGGCTTGCTTGGAAGAGGTGGTAAAAGACAAGCTGGTTTTGTTAAACCGAGCGCCAACTTTACATAGATTAGGCATTCAAGCCTTCTATCCGATACTTATTGAAGGAGAGGCAATTCGTATTCATCCAATGGTTTGTAAGTCCTTTAATGCTGACTTTGATGGCGACCAAATGGCGGTCCACGTGCCCTTATCCGATATGGCTCAAAAAGAGGCAAAGGAAAGAATGCTTTCCGGGCTCAATTTGTTGAAGCCGGCTACCGGCACTCCAATTGTTACTCTTTATCAGGATATTGTTCTGGGATGTTATTGGCTGACTAAAGACCAGACAGGCTTGAAGGGCGAGGGCAAGGCATTCGGCACGCCGGAAGAAGCAATTTTAACTTGCGAATTTGACCAAGTTGCTTTACAAGCCAAAATTAAGGTAAAAATGGGCAAAGATTTTGTAGAGACGAGCGTAGGAAGAATTTTGTTTAACGAAGCCCTGCCTAAAGATTTTCCTTACCAAAATCATATAATTAAAGTAAGGGATTTAGAGAGGATAGTCGGCGAGGTGTTGGCAAAATACGACTATCAGACTATTGGCGAAACCTTAGATAAAATTAAAGATTTAGGATTTGAATACTCGACCAGAGCCGGCATCACTTGGGGGATAGATGATTTAGTTGTTCCTCCGGAAAAACCAAAAATATTGGAAGCTGCTGAAAAAGAAGTGGAGCAGATTGAAGAGCATTTTAAAAAAGGTTTGCTGACTAAAGAAGAAAAAACAGCAAAAGTAATTGAGGTTTGGACTCGGACGAAAACGGCAATTGAAAAATTAGTACCCCAATCTTTGCCGCCTCAAGGCCCCGTGTTCCAATTAGTGGATGCGGGAGCAAGAGGCTCTTGGGGGCAGCCGGTTCAAATGGCCGGAATGAAAGGTCTAGTGATTAATCCAGCCGGTCAAATTATAGAATTACCGGTAAAAAATTCTTTCAAAGAAGGGTTTGACGTTTTGGAATACTTCATTTCCACTCACGGAGCCAGGAAGGGGACAGCCGACACCGCTCTTAGAACATCAACCGCAGGTTACTTAACTCGTCGGTTAGTTGATGTTGCCCACGAGGTGGTGATTTCCGAAGAAGATTGTAAAGACAAGGAAGGGATTGAAATTTATCGCCGAGACGCAGACGAAATCGGCCAGAGTCTCCTGTTAAAAATTGTAGGACGAATCTCCTTAGACAAAATTAGAGGCGTTTGTAAAGAAGGAGAAATCATTAGTTGGGAGAAAGCTGAAAAAATAGCTAAATTAGGCATTGAAAAAATAAGAGTACGTTCTCCTTTAAGTTGCAAAACGGCCAGAGGAGCTTGTCAGAAGTGTTATGGTTGGGATTTGGGGAATAACGAGTTAGTTAAAATTGGCGAGGCGGTGGGGGTTGTAGCTGCTCAGGCAATAGGGGAACCCGGTACTCAATTAACAATGAGAACATTTCATACCGGAGGCGTGGCTGGCGGAGGCGATATTACCATGGGTTTGCCGAGAGTGCAGGAAATTTTTGAGGCGCGGACGCCAGCCGGCAAAGCCGAAATTGCCGGGGCCCAAGGAAAAGTTTTGGAGATTACTCCGGAGAGAAAAATAAAAATAAGGATCAAAGCTCCCACCTCCAAAACAAAAAGTAAAAAATCAGAGGTGATGGAGTATCAGGCGCCGCCAAGAGTGGCAATTTGGGTTGAGCCGGGCCAAGTTGTAAAACCAGGGCAGCAACTCTGGGAAGGAAGCTTAGACCTAAAAGAGTTGTTTAAGTCTTCTGACCAAGGCATGGTCCAGCGCTACATAATAAAAGAAATTCAAAAGATTTACGCTTCTCAAGGCGCCTTAATCCACGACAAGCACCTCGAGGTAATCATTCGCCAGATGTTCTCCAGGATAAGGATTAAAAATCCAGGAGCGAGTCTTTTTACAACTAATGAGATTGTGGAGAGGGCCAAGTTTATTGAGGAAGATGCCAGGATGAAGAAGGAAAAAAAGGAACCAGCAAAGGGTGTTCCGATTCTGCTGGGAATTTCCAGGGTGGCTCTAACTACCGACTCCTTCTTGTCAGCTGCTTCTTTTCAAGAAACTTCCAGAGTTTTGATTAAAGCTGCGGTAGAAGGCAAAGAAGATAAATTGAGAGGATTGAAGGAAAACGTAATAATTGGTAAACTGATACCAGCAGGTACCGGCCTGAGGCATGAAAAAGAAAAAGAAAAAAAATAGGAACTCTTCTAAAAAATCTCTCTTACAAGAAAAGAAATCTTCTCGTTTTTCATTACCTCGGACTACTAAAAAACAAATCTTAGGGGTAGTAACTCTTGTATTGGCTATTATTATAGCCCTAAGTTTTTTTGAAAAAGCGGGGATAGCAGGGAAAGCGATAATGCAAGCCCTTACTTTTTTAATTGGTAAAGCGGCTTTTGCTATGCCCTTGATTTTAGTATTAGCTGGGTTAGCTTTTTTTACTACTCGCTATCAAAAATTTTTAGGCGGCGTGCTTTTGGGGATCATTCTTTTAGCTTTAGGAGCTTCGGGAGTTTTAAGCACCCTGAATGGCCAAGACGTCGCTGTTTTAAAAGCCGGGGGCTGGCTTGGGCACCTGATAACTCTGCCGCTTTTAAAACTTTTTGGCCTCTGGGTTACCCAGATAATTTTGGGCGGGATAATTGTAATAGGATGTTTAATCTTTTGGTATTTACTTAAACAACCCAAGTCGGAAGTAAAAGAAGTAAAAGAGGAAAAGAGGCCGTCTTTAATAAAAAAAATCTTTACTCCGCATTTTAAGGTTAAAGAGATTGAGCCTAAAATTACAACTCCAATAAAATTAGAGCCCGAAGTGGAGGACGAGGCCCCAATGTTAGAGCTGAAAACCAAAGCGGTCCCTAAGAAAACTCCATTTATTCAATATCAGCCTCCGCCCTTAGATTTATTATCGGCAGATCAAGAAAAACCTACTGCCGGCGATACTAGAATAAATTCGGCAGTCATAAAAAAAACCTTAGAAAACTTTGGCATTCCGGTGGAAATGTCGGAGGTTAATATCGGGCCAACAGTCACCCAGTATGCTTTAAAGCCTGCCGAAGGCATAAAGCTTTCTAAAATTACTACCCTGTCCAATGACTTATCTTTAGCTTTGGCGGCTCATCCTATTAGAATAGAAGCGCCAATACCCGGAAAATCTTTAGTGGGGATTGAGGTGCCAAACAGGGCGCGGGCCAAAGTTAGGTTGAAAGATTTAGTTGCTGATTATCAATTTCAGCACGCCCTTTCCAGTTTAGTTATTTGTTTGGGCAGGAATGTTTCCGGCAAGCCGATTTACGCAGACATAGGCAGAATGCCCCATCTGTTGGTGGCAGGCTCGACGGGAACAGGGAAGACTTCTGGGGCAGATACTTTTATATTTACTGAAAGAGGGATGTTGACTTTTGAAGAGCTTTGCCCCTTGCCCTTAAATAGTGAAACTGATTTTAAACTCAAACTGGTCACCAGGGACGGGATTGAAGAGACAGCTAAAAACTATAATAATGGCATCTGTCAATTTTATAAATTAACCACAAGGCGCGGATATCAAATTGAAGCAACAGCCGAACATCCACTTTGGGTTATGAATGAAGATGGTTCATCGGGTTGGAAAGCGGCCTCTTCAATCAGAAAAAGCGACTACGTAGCAATTAGTCGTGGGCCTGCTTTATTTGGTAATAAAACTGATATTTCAGATTTCAAACCAAGCAGAATTAAGGGTAGTACTAAGAAGATTTCTTTCCCTTCTAAAATGACTCCTCAATTAGCTCAGTTTTTGG
>MNWE01000021.1:8887-10341 GCA_001872265.1 Parcubacteria group bacterium CG1_02_39_15 | reverse complement strand
AGCCAGTAGCCCCAGTTAGTCCTTGGGGTCCTTGGGGTCCTTGGGGACCAGCCGGGCCAGTAGGACCTCTCTGTTCAGTCCAAACGCTACCATCACAAATATAAGATTTATTATCAACGTTGCTAAAATACATCATTCCTTTAATGGTTGAAGAGCAAGCTGCAGGGGCCGAAGCAAGGGGAGTGAGACGAAGCGTTTTCTTAACAGTGACACTACCATCTTGACCTATTTCAAACTGAACCACACTGGATTCGTTCACCAACCTAAGAGTTCCGCCCACGTTAGAAAGTTTATAAACAGGCTGCCCGACTGCTCCGCCAATGCCAAGATCGCCAAGTTTTCTCTGATAGGTTGAGCTAACATTAATGGGAGCGTCGCACCCTGGATAGCCAGCTGGACAAGTCGTCGGAGGGCCGGGAGGACCTGACCAAGCGAAAACAGTATAGACGGCCAAGAAAACTAAAGCTACCGAAATTAAGGCAGCTATTTTAAATTTATTAGAAAAATTAAAGTAAACCCCGTTAGAAATTTTTGTTGTTTTTTTATTTGCCATGTTTGTTTTGCTTACCCCGTTAATTGAGGGATTTCTAACGGGGTAAACCATATTTTAGTTAATTTATTTAACGAATTAAATGACCTTTTTTGCATTATAACAAAAATTGGTAAATAAAAAAACAAAACCGCCCGACTGGGACGGGCGCCTTGAACTTTAAACCTTAAACTCCCGAGCTACTCTTTGGTTTTTATCACTTCATCGATACCGCAAGTGAGGCGTCGCCGAGCGCAGCGTGAGAGATGAAGTGAAATTTTCTTATACCTTTGTTTTTATCACTTCATCGATATCGCAAGCGAAGCGCAGCTGAGCGTAGCGGAGGAGATGAGGTGATTACACTTTAGTCTTAATCACCTCATCGATAATGCCGTACTCTTTGGCCTCTTCAGCCGATAAGTAGAAATCGCGGTCGGTGTCTTTCTCCACTTTTTCCAAAGGCTGACCGGTATGCTTAGCTAAAATCGTATTTAATTTTTCTTTAATTTTAATAATCTGTTTAGCAGTAATTTCAATCTCTACCGCTTCACCGGTCACTCCTCCTGCCACCTGATGAAGTAAAATTTGGGCATTGGGTAAGGCGAAACGTTTTCCTTTAGCGCCGGCAGCTAACAAGGTAGCGCCCATAGAAGCTGCTAATCCAATACAAACCGTGGAAATCGGACATTTAACATATTGCATGGTGTCATAGATGGCTAAACCGGCGGTAACTGAGCCCCCGGGAGTATTAATGTAAAGTTGAATATCTTTTTGCGGGTCTTTAGAAACCAAAAAGAGCATCTGAGCAATAATTGAATTAGCTACTGGGTCGGTAACGGGGCTGGCTAAAAAAATAATCCTGTCTTTCAAAAGACGAGAGTAAATATCGTAAGCTCTTTCTCCGTATTGGGATTTTTCAATGACC
>MNWE01000021.1:0-8873 GCA_001872265.1 Parcubacteria group bacterium CG1_02_39_15 | reverse complement strand
CATAAAAGTATTATACTAAAAATCCCACGATTAATAAAGCGACAATGTTCAGCACTTTAATCATTGGATTGATGGCGGGCCCAGAACAATCTTTGCATGGATCTCCCACTGTGTCTCCGGTTACTGCTGCCTGATGAGCAAAAGAGCCCTTGCCTCCCAGGTTGCCCTCCTCAATATATTTTTTAGCATTGTCCCAGGCGGCTCCGCCAGAAGTCATTTGCAGGGCCAAGAAAATCCCGACAATAATTGAGCCGATTAAAAGGCCTCCTAAAGCTTCTGGCCCTAAAATAACGCCAACTAAAATTGGGAAGGCAACTGGCAGCAAAGCCGGAATTATCATTTCACGTAAGGCGGCCTTGGTCACGATATCAACGCATTTTGAATAGTCGGGCTTGGCAGTCCCGGCCATTAATCCCGCTATTTCTTTAAATTGCCTTCTCACCTCTTCAACCACCTTGCCAGCCGATTTCCCCACGGCCGTCATAGCCAAAGAGGCAAAATAGTAAGCGATAACTCCACCCAAGAGCAGCCCAACTAAGACCCTGGGGTCTTCTAAAACAAACTGGACTTTTTTTCCTAAGTTTAATAATTCTTGGGTGTAAGCAGAAAACAAAACCAAAGCTGCCAAGCCAGCTGAAGCTATGGCATAGCCTTTAGTTATGGCCTTAGTAGTATTGCCCACCGAATCTAAGGCATCAGTAATTTCTCGGCTCTCTTCTGACAAACCGGCCATTTCCGAAATGCCAGCAGCATTGTCGCAAATTGGACCATAAGAATCCAGGGCGATTATCAAACCGGTTAAGGAAAGCATAGCCACTGCCGCGATTGCCAAGCCATACATCCCGCCCAAGGCAAAACTGATTAAAATACCAATTGAAATCAAAATGATTGGTAAAATAGTTGATTCCATTCCTACTGCCAAACCCGCAATAATATTGGGGCCGTGGCCAGATTGGGAAGCTTGAGCAATGGACCTAACCGGCCGATATTTTTTTGAAGTAAAATAATCGGTGATTAAAAACATTCCTCCAGCAATTAAAAGACCAATGATGGCGGGCAAATAAAGATTTAAAAAAGGCATTTGAAAACCTCTAGTCGCCTTGAGAATAACCGGCAAAAACCCGATGGCTGAGAGCAGGGCGGCTCCAATTAAACCGTGATAAAGAGCGGAAATGATGGACTGGTTTTTAGGCAACCTAACAAAAAAAGTGGAGATAATTGAAGCTAAAATAGCGATAGAGCCCAGCATTAAGGGCAACGTCAGAGCCGAGGATAAATCAGGAAAAAGAAGACTGCCTAAAACCATGGCCGCCACTAAGGTTACGACATAAGTCTCGAAAAGGTCGGCAGCCATGCCGGCGCAGTCGCCAACGTTATCTCCGACCTGGTCAGCAATAACGGCTGGATTTCTGGGATCATCCTCGGGGATACCTTGTTCAATCTTGCCCACCAAATCAGCTCCAACATCAGCCGCTTTAGTATAAATGCCTCCTCCCAGTCTGGCAAAAACTGAGATTAAACTTCCTCCAAAACCCAAAGCTACCAAGGCTTTTAAGTCCTGCGCTAAAAAATAAAAGCCGGCTACCGAAAGCAATCCCAAACCGGCTACTAAAAATCCCGTCACCGAGCCGCCCCTGAAGGCTAGATTTAAAGTTGAAGCTAATCCTTTTTTAGCAGCTTCGGCCACCTTAACATTGGCCTGCGTAGAAATCATCATTCCGATGAAACCAGATGCTGCTGAAGCAATTGCTCCGATTAAGAAGCCTAGGGCAGCTTTAATGCCCAGGGCCAAAAAAAGAACAAAAAACAAAACCACTGCTACCTGAGCCACGGCTTTGTATTGTCTTTTTAGATAAGAGACTGCTCCTTCGCGAATGCCTTGAGCAATCTCAATCATCTTGCCCGAACCAGAAGGAGCTTTTTTAACTTCTCGAATTAAAAAATAGGCAAAGATTAATGAGAATATTGAGACGATAATGGGAAACAAAAGCATATTATTTTTTAGGTTTTTTAACTTCCTCTTCCGATTTCTCTTCCGGAGCTTGAGCAGCTTCGGCCGGACCCCTAACATCAATTTTCCAGCCGGTTAATTTGGCAGCTAATCTGACATTCTGGCCATTTTTACCTATGGCTAAAGACAATTGGTCTTCGGGGACAATCACCTGAGCCTTGTTTTTGGGAAGGCGTTTAACTTCGTTGACCTTAGCTGGAGAGAGGGCATTGGCAATATATTTTTCCGGGTCCTCGGAATATTCAATAATATCAATTTTTTCTCCTCCCAGCTCGTTGATGACCGCCGTCACTCTGGTGCCTCTTTGACCAACAGCAGCTCCAATAGGATCAATACCTTCTACGGTGGAGGCTACGGCAATTTTTGTTCTAGAACCAGCTTCCCTGGCTATTGATTTTATTTGGATTTGACCAGCCGAAAGCTCAGGAACTTCTAATTCAAAAAGCTTGGAAACAAGCTTGGGATAGCTCCGAGACAAAAAGATTAGGGGCCCCTTAGGAGTTTGTTCAACTTTTAAAACCAAGGTTTTTAGCCTCTGGCTCGGCCGATAAAACTCGCCAGGAACCTGTTCTTCTCTGGGCAGAATCCCTAAGGTTTTTCCGATATCCATAAAAACATTCCCCCCTTCAATTCTCTGGACGATTCCTGAAATGATTTCCCCTTCTTTCCCTTTATACTCATCAAAAATACTTTCTCTTTCTGACTCTCGAATCCGTTGAGTGATAACCTGTTTAGCGGTCTGAGCGGCAATCCTGCCGTAATCGCCTTTGGGCTCTAAGGCTGTTTCTAATTCTTCGCCGGGCTTGATTTTAGGTTTAATTTTGCGCGCCTCTTCCGCCATAATATGTTTTTCTGGATTAAAACGGAGCTTTTTACCTTCCTCGTCTTCTTGAATCTCTTTGCCCTTTTCTTTCAGTTTTTCTAATTCCTCCTCGGTATAAACCATTGATTTATCCAAAACCTGCTTAACTTGCCAAAGCTTAAGCTCGCCCGTCCCCGGGTCAAGCTTGGCTTTGATTACTTGTCCCCGCTTTCCGTATTCTTTTTTATAAGCAGCGGCTATGGCCATTTCAATGGTTTCCAAAATCTTTTCCGGGGAAATTCCTTTTTCTTCAGCAATCTGGGCAATGGCCGAAGCGAAGTTTTTTATATCTATATTGCTTTGCATTTTTACAAAAAATGTCCGTTTTTGCGGACCGATTTTAATATATCAAAAGTTTAACGCTTTGTCAACTTTTGAATTATTTTTTTTATCCTTAAATCTGAACTGGGAATGTCGTCGTCAAAAATTAAACGATTTTTAATTATTTCTTTATTCCTCAATTCATTTATCGGACTTAATCTTTTAATAAAAACTGGCAAGAGAGAAACCAAAGGTAGAATGCCCACGGTGGCTGATTGTCCCAAATAAGCAGCGGTCAGCGCGGCAGCAGCAAGAAAAACAATGGTGCCGATGGCGGCATTCCAGACTAAAGCTAAAACAACCAGAAAAATCACTGAAAACCCTAAAATTGTTGGCGATAAAATTAAAAAGGCGCCAATCAGAGTTCCAATGCCCCTCCCTCCAGCGAATTTTAAGAAACAAGACCAATTGTGCCCAGTTACTGCCGCTACCCCGCAGAGAGCTTGAATTGGTACTGACAAGCCAAATTTTTGAGCCAGCCAAACAGCTAAAGCGCCCTTGCCAATATCTAAAAGCCCGGTGGCCAATCCTTGCCACTTGCCGACATTTTTAAAAACGTTGCTGCCTGAGGTTTTTCTCCAGCCAATTTCTAAAATATTTTTTCTAGCCGAAAATAAAGTGACCAAGTAGCCAAAGGGAATAGAACCCAAAAGATAGCCGATAATGATAAATAGAATACTCATATTTTCTCAAATTGAAATAGAGCCGGCTATTAGGGTGCCGGGCCCCGAATTAGCTCCAACGATAGGAGGGACTAAAGAAATAAAAGTCACTTTTGCTCCTAATTTTTCTTTTAATTCAAAATTTGAATCAGTTCTTCTGGCAAGGAGCAGATGTCGTCTGTTACTAATCCGATTTTTTCTCTTTGGATATTTTCCAGTACCATTTTGGCTCTTGCCCTTTTAACATGGGGATAAATCTTGGCCACTGCCTGACAAGAATAGGCACGACCATCAGCAAACTGAGCCAAAAATATTCAGGCGCCAAAAAATAAGCAACGACTGGCAAAAAGATTGCCCCCATGAATTGGCCCAGAAAAAGATAGCCTGTGGCTAGAATATAAATAATGACTATTCCTCCCCAAGGGAACAACAAACATTGCCAACTTAAAATCCCTAAAATGCCGATTAAAGAAGCTTGGGCTTTGCCGCCTTGGAACTTTAAAAACACCGGGTAGCAATGGCCCAAAACCGCGCCAAAACCAGCCACGGTAATGCCCAAAAACAAATCGTATCCTAAAAAATCTAACCATTGAGGCAGTAACACCGCCAGGGCTCCTTTACCAACATCAGCTGCCACTGTTAACCAAAATAAGCTGCCTTTCCCAGTTGCTCGAGAAACATTCATTGCTCCCACGTTGCCGGTCCCAATTTTCCTGATATCCTGACCAGTAAACTTTTTAACCACTAAGTAACCCGTCGGGAAAGACCCCAACAAATAAGCTGCTATAAAAATTAAAATTAAATAAAAATTGACCATACAAAATCTTACTTCATTAATTATACCATGGTATAGATAATTAAGTGGTTGGGGGGGGGATTAAAGGGGGATGTTACCGTGTTTTCTGGCCACCTTACTCTCTCTTTTATTCAAGAGGGATTCTAAGCATTTAGTCAAGGTGGTCCTGGTGTCTTTAGGATGGATGACGAGGTCAACCTGGCCTAGTTTGGCTGCCTGATAAGGATTCAAGAAAAATTCTTTTAGTTCTTGAATTTTTTCTTTTTCTAATTTCTTAGGATCTTTGCTTTCTAATATCTCTTTTTTGTAAATAATCTTTACCGCCTGTTCTGGTCCCATTGCGGCAATTTGGGCTGATGGCCAGGTAATAACGACATCTTGGCCTAATTTTCTGGAAGCTAAGGCAATATAAGCTCCGCCAAAAGCTTTTCTCAAAATCAGGCTGATTTTGGGAACGCTAGCTTCAGCAAAGGCATATAAAACTTTGGCGCCGTGCCGAATTATGCCCCGGTGCTCTTGGTCAGTGCCGGGTAAATAGCCTGGGGTATCAACCAAATTGATTAAAGGAATATTAAAGGCGTCACAAAATCTGACAAAACGAGCCACCTTATCTGAGGAATCAATATCTAAGGTGCCGGCCATGAATTTGGCCTGATTGGCAACTATGCCTACAACGTTTCCTGAAAGCCTGGCAAGCCCCACTATGGAGTTTGCGGCAAAACCCGGTTGAACCTCAAAAAAAGAACCCCTGTCAAAAATCTCCTCAATAACCTCTTTTATGTCGTAACCCTTCTTTTCATCTTCCGGAACAATCTCTAACAATCTTTGATTTTCTCTTTCAAAGATTTCTGAAAATAATCCTTTTTGTTTCGGCGGATCTTCCAGATTATTTTGGGGCAGAAAGGAAAGAAGTTTTTTAACCCCTAAAAAACAATCTTTTTCTGATTTGAAAATAAAATGGGCGCAACCAGATTTTAAACCGTGAACGCTTGCTCCTCCTAGCTCGTCAAAGGAAATCTTCTCCCCGGTGACTGCTTTGATAACTTCAGGGCCGGTAATGTACATCTGGGAAATTCCTTCAATCATAAAAACGAAGTCGGAAAGCCCTGGCGTATAAGAAGCGCCGCCAGCTGAAGGCCCAGCAATAACAGTAATCTGGGGGACGACTCCTGAAGCCCGAATCTGAGCCTTAAAAATGGCGGCATAGCCATCTAAGCTTGATATCCCTTCCTGGATCCTGGCGCCGCCAGAATCAATGATGCCGATAACCGGACAACCTGTTTTTGCCGCTAAGTCAATAACCTTGACTATTTTTTGGCCATGCATCTCTCCCAAAGAGCCGCCCATCTTGGAAAAATCCTGGCTATAAAGATAAACTTGACGATTGTTAATTTTGGCAAAACCGGTGATAACGGCATCCCCCGGAAATTTCTTTTGGTCTAAACCCAATATATGAAAACGGGTTTCCACAAAAGGGTCTAACTCCACAAAACTATCCGGGTCTGCCAATAACTCAACCCTCTCTCGGGCTGTTAGTTTTCCTTTTTGATGCTGCTTTTCGATCAACTCTGGATTTTCCAACTCTTGCCATTTCCCATTTAATTTTTCAATTTCTTTTTTATAACTCATGATTTTACTGGCTAATGGTTTTTAATTGTTCTTTTATCCCCAAGACAATCTCTTTTAAAAGCTTTTTATTGTCAACTTTTTTACCTAATTCTATTTTAAGGGAAGTCGCGATATCTTCCAAATCCCGAGGGAGTCTATCAATGTTGGTATTCAAGCCAATTCCGATTATGGACACTTTCACCTCTTTGCCGATAATGTTCTCTGTCAGAATGCCTGCCACTTTTTTTTCTTTCAGTCTCACGTCGTTTGGTAATTTAATCAAAGGTTCCAAAGAAAAATTTTCCTTAATAACTTTCGCTACAATAAAGGCGGCTAAAACGGTCAATGTCTGGAGATCTTCAATCGTGCTTTTTGGCAAAATAATCGAGAAATAAAGGCCGCCTTTAGGAGAGAACCAGGGTACTTTTTCTTTGCCATAGCCCGCCGACTGCTCCTCAGTTAAAATAATTGTCCAGGGCTCGGCTCCTTTTCTTGCCAATTCTTTAGCTTTCTGATTGGTGGAATTTAAGGTTTTAAACTTTTGGATTTGCATATCTATTTTAAGACGATTAAAACGTCACCGGCATTCACAAATTGACCTTCTTTTATCTTTACTGCTTCAACTATGCCCACGGTTTCTGAAATTATTTCATTTTCCATCTTCATAGCAATTAAAGTTACCACCTTTTGGCCGGGCTTTAAAGCCTCTCCCTCCTTCACCTCAATGGTGGAAATGGTGCCGGCGATCGGACTTTTGATTTCTTTTTCAGCTAAGGCTTCCAAAAAAACTTCTTCTCTTAATAAGCTTCTTAACTCTTCACTCCCCTGCGGCACAACTGGAACCAACTCTCCCAACTCATTTTTGCTAAAAAAATAATCGTTGCCGTCAACCTTCACCCTTAATAGATTCTCATCTAGCTCGGAAATCTCAACTCGGTAAAGCTTGCTGCCGATTTTAATTTTAGTCTGCATGTTGATTTATTCTTCGAATAGGAGCATTCGCTCTGCTAATTTCCATTTGTTAATCTCCGGTTCCTTCGGCTCTTTTTCTTTTAATTCTAAATAAAATTGAGCAGCCAATTTAGCCAACTCTTCTCTATCCGCCTCTTCGGGGACTCGCTTCTGGGAAGGCAATGGAAAGATGGTAGTCTTTTTTAGAGTTTCGATCAGGTTTTCTCTTTCAATAAGGGAGGTGGAAAGACGGCCTTCTCTAAAGTTTTGGTTTTCCAGTAAAGTCTTATAAAAGGGGATGAGGGTTGGCGCTCCTTCAATAACATATTCGTCGAAAGCCCTTTTTGCTCTTCTGAGGCAGCTTTCGCGATCTTTTCCAAAAACTACCATTTTAGAGATTAAGCTGTCAAAGTAGGGAAAAATTCTTTGGCCTTGCTGACAGAAACTGTGGATTTCAATCCCCTTGCCGCCAGGCGGCAAATAATTGGTAATTGTGCCCTCTTTCGGTTGAAAATTATTTAAAGCGTCTTCAGCATAAATTCGGAATTCCATTGCCCAATTATTCAGAGAGATATTCTTCTGTTTTAAATATAATTTCTCTCCGCTGGCTATTCTGATTTGCTGCTCAACCAAATCCATTCCCGTAATGATTTCGGTTACCGGATGCTCTACTTGCAGTCGGGGATTAACTTCTAAGAAATAAAATCTTTTGTCCTCGCCCACTAAAAATTCTATCGTCCCCAAGCTTTCATATTTTATGTGCTCGCCGAATTTAACCGCCATTTTCCCCATCTTTTCTCTCATTTTTCTATCCAAAAATGGAGAAGGCGCCTCTTCAACTAATTTTTGATGCCGCCTTTGGATGGAGCATTCCCTTTCGCCAAATTGCAAAACCTTTCCCCGGCCATCGCCCAGAATCTGGAATTCAATATGGCGAGGATGCTGAAAAAATTTTTCAATAAAAATTTCTTCCGAGCCAAAAGCGCTTTTTGTTTCTCTTTTCAATCTACGAAAAGTTTCCAAGAGTTGTCTTTTGTCTTCTTTCTCAATAATTTCTATTCCCAATCCGCCGCCGCCATTAGCCGCCTTCAAAAGAAAGGGTGGTTTAATTTTTTTAGCAATTTTCCAGAACTCTTTTTCATCTTTAAGAGCTACCTCGCTTCCGGGCAATAAGGGCAATCCTACTTTTCTGGCAATTTTCTTTGCCTCAATTTTATTGCCAACCCTTCTCAAGGTTTCGCCGGAAGGCCCAATAAACTTAATGCCGTTTTTCTGGCAGAAGTCGGCAAAATTGCCATTTTCAGCCAAAAAACCGTAGCCAGGATGAATGGCATCAGCTCCGGCCTCTTTGGCAATCTGAATTATTTTTCTTTGGTCCAAATACCCTAAAATCCCTTCTTCTTCTAAGCAATAAGACTCGTCGGCTAATTTTGTTTCCAAAAACTGCTCTTTCTCTGCTAAGACAGGAAAAAGAGCTATGGTCTTAATCCCCATTTCTTTGCAAGTCCGGATTATTCTTAAAGCAACTTCTCCCCGGTTGGCAATGAGGATTTTCTTTAGCATAATTTTTTTATCTCAGCCATTGTTTGTTGGGTAATTTTTTTAACGATTTCTTCGTATGCCCTTGAGTCCTCTTTCAAATTTTTGGCCTCTGCTGATTCT
>MNWE01000038.1 GCA_001872265.1 Parcubacteria group bacterium CG1_02_39_15 | reverse complement strand
TTCTCGAGGTTAGTGGTGCAACCAACATAAAAAGAACCGTCGGCACATTCAAGGATGTAAACGTAAAATACCATACTGTTTGTCACTTCGTCGTTTTACTCCTCAGTGTCTTCAATTTTCTAATCTATCATACTTCAAGTTAGAAGTGTCGAAATTTTCTCGCAAGAAAATGCAGACTCTGAAATTTGAACGAAGTGAAAATTGAAGAGCTGCCGGGTAGGGATTCGAACCCCAATAGCCAGGACCAAAACCTGGAGTCCTACCGTTAGACGACCCGGCAATATTGACAGATACCCTTAATCCATCCTGTAATTTTTCGATTTAAATTTGTGCTTCTTCTTACACGCACCATTATCAATCCATAATAATCTTTTCCAATGTTTTTTCTTTTTGTATTGATTTTATTATGTTTAAAATAAACTCTTATTTTCGAAGATGGGATAGAAATAACCTTGCCCCAGTATTTTACAGCACTTTTCCAATTAGCCGTTTTGTGAATATATAATTCATAAATAATGTCTCGCGGAGAAATTAGACAAATTTTTTTTAACCATTTTAAGAAGAAACTAATCATTATTGGATCTGAATTACTAAATTTCAAGCCTACTCCACTATTCCACTTTTTTTCTTTTGCGCCTTCCGCCCAATATAACGCTGTTCCAATTAGCCACAAGTCTCTTTTAGTAATTTCTTTTATCTCTTTCTTGGCATTATTTTTAATTAATTCAGTAATATTTAATCTCTTCTGGTGGCAAGCTTCCCATCCTCGTTTCATTGATGCCAATTTCTTTTCAGTAAGTCGTTGTTTTTGTCTTTTACTCAATCCAACGCTTCTTAGCCATAAAGACAAGGTTGATTTGGCTACCGGAATTTCTTTTAAAATTTCGGAATAAGACAACCCTTTCTTTCTGAATTTTATTGCTTTTTCTTTCTCTTTTAGCTTAGACATATCGAACCACGATTAGTATTTATTTTATATTACCATCGTGGTTCAAAGGTGTAAAGAACTATTAATTATGCGAGTTGGCAAGATTCAATAATGGCTAGTTCCAAAGGCAGCTGGGGTATGGATGAATATCTGATTTTATTTTCAGCTTCCAAAAAAAGATTTAAAATCTTTCTCAAATCTTCTTCTTTAAAAGCAGCTGCCTGCGTTTTCAGTTTTTCCAAATCTTCTTTGGTAAAACCAGTGATTATAGGATTTTTAGTTTCCAAGCCCACAATTTTAAGGATTAAAACCTGCCTTAAATAATTTATCAAACTCTTGCTGAATTGTTGGAGGTCAGAACCCTTTTCTGTTATTTCGTTCAAAAAATCGATCGCCTCTCCTGCCTTTTTTTGATAAATAAAATCAGTAAATTTACTAATCACTTCTATTTCCACCAGCCCCAGTAAGTCCTTAATATCTTCTACTTTGATTTCTTTACTTTTTTCTCCAGAAAAACTCAAGGTTTGATCCAATAAGCTTTCCCCATCTCTGATGGAACCGCCGGCGTTTAAAGCAATTAGCTCTAAGGCGGGTTTTTCGACCTTGACCTCTTCTTTTTCACAAATCATTTCTAATTTTTTAACAATTTCGGGTACCGTCAATTTTCTGAAATCAAATCTTTGACAGCGGGAAATAATTGTCGGAATCATTTTATGGATTTCGGTGGTAGCCAAGACAAAAATGGCGTGGGAGGGCGGTTCTTCCAAGGTTTTCAAAAGAGCATTGGCCGCCTCTTTAGTCAATTGATGAGATTCGTCAATAATGAATACTTTATGTTTTGATTTGACTGGCGCGAATTTAATTCCGTCTCTTAACTCTCTTATTTCGTCTATTCCGCGGTGAGAGGCAGCATCAATTTCAATTAAGTCCAGCGAACGGTTTCCCATAATTTCCAGGCAAGAAGAGCATTTATTGCAGGGTTCCGCTGTCCCCTCTTTTCTGCCTGAACAATTTACTGATTTGGCTAAAAGCCGAGCTATGGTGGTTTTTCCGCTGCCCCTCGGGCCGGAAAACAAATAAGCATGGGAAATCATCCCAGATGAAATGGCATTGGTCAAGGTTTGAACTACGTGTTCTTGGCCCACTATTTCAGAGAAGGTTTGTGGGCGGTATTTTCTATATAAAACTAACGGCATACTTAAACCTTAAAGACGATAAATTTGTAGCCAATGAAATTCCAAACCATAGAAATAAAGGTAGCAGAAAGTTTAACTACGTTAACCCAGGCACCGGCCGAAAGGACGAATGCCGGGGCAAGATACGTTGTTCCCAAGACCACAATTCCGGTATTAATTCCCCAGCCGATAACGCTGATTATTAAAAATTGCAAAAATTCCTTACGCCTTATCCCCACCCCGCTTTTAAATGTCCAAAACTTATTCCAGTAATAAGAATTAGTGGCGGCGCAAAGAAAAGAAACAGTATTAAGGGGCGCCAAATAACCGCCAGAAGTAATTCCGGTTTGCCAGACCAGCAGATTCAAGATGCCCAGATCAATGAAGGTATTTAAGATTCCAACTTCCAAAAATTTAACGACCTGAGAAATGACCTTAATCAGTTTTGCTACGAGATTTCCAATTATCACCCCCAAGGAAAAAATTACCGGCATAGCAATCAATAACAGCCAGACCATATTTTCTATTTTTGCCAACGCCCCCAACTCTTCTATGTAAGGATTTTTGATGATAAAAATCAAAAACCAAGAAGTTACTTCTCCGCAAACTAAACCAAGAATAACGTCTCTTTTTAAATTACTCATG
The DNA here is from genome assembly GCA_001872265.1 of Parcubacteria group bacterium CG1_02_39_15. GTDB lineage: Bacteria > Patescibacteriota > Minisyncoccia > Minisyncoccales > Paceibacteraceae > Paceibacter. Next base: position 7,797 of record MNWE01000038.1, on the reverse strand, counting down.
ATTTTTTATTCTTTAATTTTTTTAATAACCACCAACTAAATAATGAAATGATTATAATAACTATTGCCCAGTCAAACTTTCGCACAAGAGAATCGATACTTTGCCAGTTTTCTCCGGCTATAACTCCGACATAAGTTAAGAAAAACGACCAGGGCAGAGAGCCAAAAAAGGTATAGGTGGCAAACTTCCAAAACGGCATTTTTGCGATGCCAGCTGGCAGCGAAATAAAAGTTCTGACTACCGGCAACATCCTTGAAAAAAGCACGCTGACGCTGCCATATTTTTCAAACCAATCTTGGGCGTGAGCTAACTCCCCTTCTGAAATAAAAATATATCTACCGTATTTTTTTATCAATGGTCTCCCGCCGTAGAAGCCTGCCAGGTAAGCAATTATAGAGCCGATTAGGTTGCCGATTGTTCCCCATAGCACTACCGAGAAAAAAGATAATTTTTCTAAAAAAACCAGGTAGCCGGAAAAGGGCATAATTATTTCTGAAGGGATGGGGATACAAGTTGACTCCAGGGCCATTAAAACCGTAATTCCGGGATAACCAAGAGTAGAGATGATATTAACAATAAAAGAACTGACCAGCGATAGTAAATCAGCAATCATAGCGTTCAGCTATTTTACCAAAAATTTCCTAAAAAAACAACTTCTTTAACTTGACAGAAGTTTTTAGCTTTGCTAATTTTAATTTGTCTTATGAAAAGCCGAATTAGCCCCACATTTATTGCTTGCTGCGACTGTTGTGCTTCTTTGAAGGAAGGGGTTAGCTTTGTGTAATTTCTAATAACTAATTTCTAAAAAACTGGCCTCTTCCGAAAAAGAGGTTTTTTATTTATGAACCCCGTTAGAAATCCCAAATCTAATGGGGATAAGAAAATAAATTAATATGATAAAAAAAGCAACTAAAATTTCTAACGGGGTGAAAAACATTCTTAACACAATTGGTAACACCCCTCTAATAAAGATTGGTAAGATTTATGCCAAATTAGAAACCGTTAATCCTTCGGGCTCAATTAAAGATAGAATGGTAAAATATCTAGTAGAAAAAGCCGAAGAAGAGGGAAAATTGGAGCCCGGCTATACCATAATTGAAGCCACTTCCGGAAATACCGGAATTAGTTTTGCTATGATTTCGGCGGTAAAAGGGTATAATTTTATTGCCGTGATGCCAGAAAATATCGGGAGAGAAAAGAGAAAATTGATGAAGCTTTTTGGCGCTAAATTTATTCTAACGCCCGAAAACCACGGCTTAGCTGAAGCAATTGAAAAAACGCGAGAATTGGCGAAGAAATATAAAAAGGTTTGGTTGCCCAGGCAATTTGAAAACCCTGACAACGTTAGAGCTCATCAAAGAGGTTTGGGCCAAGAAATTTTAAGAGAAATGGAAAAGATTGATGTTTTTGTGGCCGGTATTGGAACCGGAGGGACTTTAATGGGAGTAGCCAAAGCTTTGAGGAATAAATTTCCGAGAGTAAAAATTTTTGGCGTAGAAGCTGCTGAATCGCTTCACCAAATAGAAGGGATTTCGGATGGAATTGTGCCTAAAATTTTAGATTTTAGTTTAATTGATGGAATGATTAAAATTAAAAGTGAAGATGCTATAAAAATGGCTAAAAAATTAGCTAAAAAACAAGGTTTGTTAGTGGGTATTTCTTCTGGCGCCAATGTTTTGGCTGCTCAGAAATTGAGCAAAAGATATAAAAAAGTAGTAACTGTTTTGCCAGATAGAGCTGAAAGATATCTAGAATTGTGGTAAAATAATTTAACATGGGTTTTAAACTATACGATACATTAACTAGAAGAAAAGAAATCTTTAGACCATTTAAAACAAGATGTGTTAGAATGTTCGTCTGCGGTATCACCCCATATGACTTCGCACACATTGGCCATGCCAGGACTTATATTGTTTTTGATATGATTGTGAAATATCTGAAAGAAAAAGGTTACGATGTTTTCTATCTTCAGAATATTACCGACGTAGATGACAAAATCATTAACCGAGCAAAAGAAAGAAAGATTACCCCTAAAAAATTAGCTAGAGATTTTGAAAGAGAGTATTTAAAAGACATGAGGGGTTTGAGAATAGACAGCGTTACCAAATATGCCAGAGCAACAGAGCACATTGAAGAAATAATCAGCCAAGTGAAGCGTTTGTTTAAAAAAGGATATGCTTATCAAATTAAGGACGGCGTTTATTACGATATTTCTAAGTTTAAAGAATATGGAAAATTATCCAGAAGGACAATTCTTCAAGCGGAAGATGCGGTATCTCGGATAGATGAAAGCAAGGAAAAAAGAAATAAAGGCGATTTTTGTTTATGGAAATTTTCTAAAGTCGGAGAGCCAAAATGGAAAAGCCCTTGGGGTTATGGAAGGCCGGGTTGGCACATTGAAGACACCGCTATTACTGAAAAATATTTTGGGCCCCAATATGATATTCACGGTGGAGCAAAAGACTTGATTTTTCCTCATCACGAAGCAGAAATTGCCCAAATGGAAGCAATTTCAGGTAAAAAACCCTTAGTAAAATATTGGCTTCACTCCGGCTTTTTAACAGTAAAAGGGCAAAAAATGGCAAAATCTTTGGGTAATTTTATTACCATTAAAGATTTCCTAGAAAACCACTCTCCTTGCCTTCTTCGCTTCCTTGTTTTAAAATCCCACTACCGTTCCCCTATTGATTATTCAGAGAGAGCGATTTTACAGACAAAAAGAGAGATAGAAAAAATAGATGAATTCGTAGAAAAACTTAAAAATTTAAAAAATAAGAAAAGAGTCAAAGAGGTAAACCTCTTTTCCACCTCAGTTTACGCTTCGGTGTTTGATAGGGTGATGGATAACGATTTTAATACCCCGAAAGCCTTAGCTGTAATTTTTAATTTGGTGAACAAAGGGAATTTTCTAATTGCTCGAAATAAACTATCCCCTACTGATGCCAAAAAAATATTAAACTTTTTGAAAAAAGTTGATAAAGTCTTCGGATTTATTTTTTGGGAGAAACCGAAAGAAAAAATCCCACCGATTGTGCTAAGCTTAGCTAAGCACAGAGAAAAGTGCCGTCAGGAGGGGCAGTGGCAGAAGGCTGACGAGTTAAGAAAAGAAATCCAAAGAAAGGGCTACTGGGTAGAAGATACTAAAAAAGGACCAAAAATAAAAAGAGCTGGGACTTAATTCGTTTTGACGAACAAACCTCAGCTTTTTTGTTCCCTTCTAACCTTTGAGTTTAAAGATATTAAGCAATTGGTCGATAGAATTTCGCATTTTGGTAAATTCTTCTATTGCCTTCTGGACATCGCTTGGAGTTAATCTGCCACTGCTTTTCAGGAGGGGCGGGTAACCAAACAGAGCTAACAACTCATCTTCACTAAACTTTAATGGTTTGATGATTTTTCGCAGGACATTAACTGAGAGGGAACGTTCCCCCTTCTCTACCCGTCCCAGATGTGAAGCAGATACTCCCGACTCGGTAGCTAATTTCTGAAGCGTTAGTTTCAGCAAAACCCTATGCTGTCGGATTGTTTCACCAATATTATTTTCCTTAGACATTCACAATCACCTCGCTTTCTTTTTAAAATAACTATTTTGGCTCAAGCCAATATTTTTATTATACATTCTGTTGAGTATTTTGTCAATGTAAAAACAATTTCTTTTTTATCTAAGTTTCTTTAGCCAATTGATGACATCTCTAACGTCTTGATTGTATATTTTATTAAGGATTTTGTCCAAGAAAAACTCATCTCCAGTTTCTCTTTTTCCTCTTTCTTTTAGGCATAGTTGATAAAAATCCAAAACTCGGTCAGCGATTTTACTCCAAGAATAGTTTTGGGCTTCCTCTATCCCCCATTTTGACATTTCTTTCCTCATTTTTTTATTCTTTATTAAAATTTCAATTTTTTTTGCTAAATCTTGATAACTTCGATTTTGAGCTAAAAACTTTCCTCCTCTTTTATCCTTTAAAAACGCTTTATAGCCCTCATTGGCAAAAGCCACTACCGGAGCTCCGCAAGCCATGGCTTCCAGCAGGACCAAACCAAAACTTTCTCCAAAGATTGCCGGGCTGACAAAAATATCACAACTCCGATAGTAAGAAACTAGTTTTTTACCTATAATTTGACCTTCAAAATATATTTCTTTGAGGTTGTTTTTTCTAATATAGTCCTGACACTTTTCTTTCAGTTCTCCTTCTCCCACCACATATAATCGCAAGTGAGAGAACTTTTTAGACAAAATCTTATAGGCTTTGAGTAAATAAATTAAGCCCTTTCTTTCTTCAATTCGACCGACAAAAAGGATATTGATTTTATCATTGATAAACTTTTCAAGCTTCGGCACTTTAGAATTAAACTCGTCTAAATCTATCCCATTGGTAATAACCGCTTTTGGTCCAGTATATTTTTTGAAGACTTTTATGTTTAAGGGAGCTACGCCAATCACTCCATCTATTTTCCATTGAGCTAGTCTATTAAAGACATAGAGAAGACTCGGAAACCTTTTAAAAAATTTACTTCCTGAAATATTGGCGTGAAAGGTTAAAATGTTTAATGCCTCGGATTTCTCTAAGATTTGATAAGCTGAAGGGAAGCCAAAATTGTGGAAGTGCAAGACGTCAAATTTTTCTTTTTTTAAAACTCTTTCTATAGCTAAGGGGTTAAAATTGATATCGAAATCGGCCTGGCTGCCGCTGAAGCTCAAAGGAAAAGAGGTACCCAAAAGAATGACGTCTTTGCCGTAATCTTCTGACCATTTCCGCCGGGGAGCAATGATTTTTGAATAAATGCCCCGCCTTTTGAATTCTTTATGCAGCCCTAAAACATGCCTCTTTACTCCGCCCGGTTGATAAAATGAATGAAATGAAATAAGTCCTATGCGCATGTTATTATGAATTTTACCAGAAAAAACCGAGACTTGCCAGTTGAGATGGGCTATGTTAGATTATATTAGTATGCCAGAAGAACTACCCGACAAACTGCCTCCTCAAAGTATTGAAGCTGAACAATCTCTGCTCGGCTGCCTGATGTTGGACAAAAATGCCATTACCAAGGTGGCAGATTATTTGCTGCCCAAGGATTTTTACCGAGCTACCCACCAAGAAATTTACCAGGTTTGCCAAGAGCTTTTTGAAAAAGGAGAACCAATAGACCTTCTTTCAGTTTCTACCAAGCTCAAAGAGAAAAACTTGTTAGAGGAAGCGGGAGGAAACAGCTATTTAACCGAACTTATCAATTCTGTTCCCACGGCAGCCCACGTTTCTCATTATGCTAAGATTGTTCAGCGGAAACGTGTTCTACGCGATTTAATTGACGCTAGCCACGAGATTGGCGTTTTGGGGCATAACGAAACTGAAGATACTGACATTCTTTTAGATAAAGCAGAAAAGAGAATCTTTAGCATTGCCCAAAGGAGTCTGACCCAGAATTTTCTACTGGTCAAATCAACCCTAGAAGAGGCTTTTGAGCGAATTGACAGATTGTCCAAACATCAAAAGGGGCTTCGGGGGGTTTCCACCGGTTTTGCCGACTTAGATAACATTTTAGCTGGCCTTCAGTCATCCGACCTTATTATTTTAGCCTCAAGGCCCAGCCTGGGGAAAAGCGCTTTAGCTCTCAATATTGCCAGCAGCATCGCTGTTAATGAGAAAATCCCGGTGGGAATATTTAGTTTAGAGATGTCAAAAGACCAAGTAGTAGACAGATTGATTTCAGCTTATTCTGGAGTAGATTTGTGGAGATTAAGAACGGGTCGTCTTTCAGGAGACGGAGACGAGAACGATTTTTCCCGGATTCAGCAAGCTATGGGCATTTTGTCTGAAGCGCCTATTTATATTGACGATGCGGCTATTTCCAATGTCCTGCAAATGAGAGCCATGGCCAGACGCCTTCAGGCAGATAAAGGGCTGGGGCTCATTGTTGTTGACTATCTACAGTTAATTGACCCAAGAAGCCCTGATGAGCCAATAGTTAGGCAGGTAACCGAAATTTCTCGTTCTCTGAAGAGTTTGGCTCGAGAGTTAAATGTGCCAGTTTTAGCTTTGTCTCAACTATCAAGAGCAGTTGAAATGCGGTCTCCTCAAAAGCCGAGACTGGCCGATTTAAGGGAATCGGGTTGCCTTACCGGTGATACTCTAATAACTCGAGCCGACACCGGAGAAAGAATTCAAATAAAGGATTTAGTTGGCCAAACTGACATTCCAGTTCACAGTTTAGATGAAAATTGGAAAATAAAAGAAATGAAAATTTCTAAAGTATTTCCAAGTGGAAAGAAGATGGTTTATGAATTACAAACGAGAAGTGGTCATAAAATTAAAGCTTCAGCCAATCACCCATTTTGGAAGGTTAGCGGTTGGACAAGGTTAGAAGAGCTAAAGATCGGCGATCGCATTGCCACGCCTGCCAGCTTACATTTAAGCGCCCCCGAAAACCAACTATCAGATGATGAAATCATTTTGCTGGCTCATTTGCTTGGCGACGGATGTATTTTGCCTCGTCAACCATATCATTATACAAGCGCTGACAAAGAAAATATTAATACTGTAGCTAAAACTGCCAAAAAGTTGTTTAGTATTAAACCAAGAATTATCCGACAAAAAAATTGGTGGCATGTGTATTTGCCGAGTCCTTATCCTCTCGCCAGAGGAAAATATCATCCAATTACTAACTGGTATAAAAAATTAGGCATACAAAGGGTTCATTCTTGGAAAAAACAAATACCAGAAGCTGTTTTTCAGTGCAATGAAGAAAAAATTGCTTTATTTTTAAAACATCTTTGGGCCACTGACGGACATATTGGCTTAAAACCAACAAGGAATAATACACAGGTTAACATATATTACGCCTCGGCAAGTCTAAAAATGGTTGAAGATGTTAAACATCTTTTATTGAGATTAGGAATTAGAAGTAAAATCTCTGAGGTAAAAAAAGAGGGCTACAGGAGCTGGTATCATCTTTCAGTTTACGGAAAAAAATATCAACTAAATTTCTTAACTAAAATTGGTTGTTTTGGAAAAAGAGGACAAATAATACCTAAATTAGTTAAAAAACTTGAAGCCATAAAATCAAATACCAACCTTGATGCATGGCCAAAAGAAACCTGGCAACTAATTATTGACCCGATTAGGCAGGAGAGAGAAATTTCCTGGCGAGAATTTAGCGCTGGTATTAAAACAAAGTATTGCGGAACCACTCTATTGGAACATGGCATTGGCATAGATCAACTTAATAGAATTGCTACTTTCTTACATTCTCCAGAGATAAAAAATGTGACCCAATCTGACATTTTGTGGGATGAAATTGCTTCGATAAAGCCATTAGGAATTGAGGAGGTTTATGACGCAACTGTGCCGGGCACTCATAACTTTGTTGCTAATGGCATTATCGTCGAAAATTCGCTGGAGCAGGATGCGGACGTAGTCTTATTCATATACAGGGAAGACAGATATCGGCCGGAATCAGCCAGAAAAAATATTGCTGATATTATTATTGCTAAACACCGCAATGGGCCGGTTGGAAGCGTTGAGCTCTACTTTGACGAAGGAAGAGTGAGCTTCCGTAATTTAGAAAAAGGATACGCCGAGGAATAGTAAAATGTATCCAAAATCTATTCAAAAGTTAATTGATTTGTTCTCGAAGTTTCCAACGGTGGGGCCACGAACTGCTGCCCGTTTTGTTTTCTACTTATTGAAATTGTCAAAAGAAGAAATTGGCAATTTGATTTCGGCTGTTGCTAAACTGAAGGAAAATGTAAAATTATGCAAATTATGTTTTCAGCCATTTGAGCCTTCGACAAGCTCAGGC
>MNWE01000019.1:26418-39549 GCA_001872265.1 Parcubacteria group bacterium CG1_02_39_15 | reverse complement strand
TCTCCGATCTGAACCATATCTAGCGAGTCTCCGAGATTTTTCAATTTTTCCTGGATTGTTTTTTCGTCGAATTTAGGATTCTTTATTAAAGCTACTACCTCGTAGCGATTGGAAAGAGTTTGGACAAATCTTCTCACTTTTTCTGATGGCTTTTCTTCGCCCGCCTGAGCTTTAACGAAGGAAGGCTCCAACGCCTCTAAATAACTTTCCATAATCATTAAGAAGGCCAAACCGCCAGCATCAACCACATTGGCCTTTCTGAAAATTTCCATTTTCTCCCGAGTAGCCAAAAGAGCTTCTTTGGCATTTTCCACTGCCAATTTTAAGATGTTAATAATGTTTGTCTCCTTTTCCGATTCTTTTTTAATAGTTTCGCTGGCGGCATCAATCACGTCTAAAATCGTTCCTTCTTTTGGGTTTTGAATGCTTTGCCTTGCTCTTTCAGCTCCTTTTTCAAAGGCCTCAGCTAATTTTTTAGCATTAACCGGGTTTTTATCGAGTAAAGGCAGGCAACCAGCTAAAAAACCGGTGTAAATTACACCGGCATTGCCCTGAGCGGCAGTCAAGGCTCCGTCTAAAGCAGCTTCGGAAATTTCGTTTAAGTCTTTAAATTCTTTCGTCTCAATCGCCTCCTTTATTCCAGCTAAGGTTTTAGCCATGTTGTTTCCGGTATCTTGGTCAGGAACTGGGAAAATGTTGATTTTATTGATTTCTTCCTTATGCTCTTCAATTCTTTTAGCAGAAAGGAGCATCATCCGCTTGAGCTCCTCTTGAGTTAAAAGCTCCATATGTATTAGGCGATGAATCCAAAGATTCATCTTCAGCTTCGTTTTAATACATTAAAACTCGCTACTTAAATTTTTCTTCGAGCTCTTTGAGGATTCTGGCTGCCAAATCCTTTCCACCTAAACCAAAAGCAATGCCTAGGGCAATAGAAGTAGTGGCTACCATGCCGACAAAAACGACTAAAATCAGAGATGGAGTAATCTGAAGCTGGTAGAGAATAGCTAAAATAGCAAAAAGCCAAATTGCCCAGCGAACGGCCCTGCCCAAAAAGCGAGAGTAGGTTATTTTTTCTTTTTCTAAAGTACCGATAACGATTTTTTGAGAAAAATCAGCCAGAAAAACAGCTACCAGAAAGATTAAGGCAGCTATAAAAATATTGGGGAAATAAGCGATGACCTTTTCCAAAAATTGGCTGAACTGAGTTAGGCCTAGAATCTCAAAAGAAACCATCAGGAAAATGACAATGAAAAACCATTTAACAACTTCGCCAAAAAACTTGGGCGCATTGAGACTGGCATCAATTTTGGCTAGGGCGTCCTCCAGGCCCATTCTTTTCAAAACCTGATTTAATCTAATTCGACTGAGAAAGGCAACCGTCAGGGCTCCCGCCCATTTAGCAACCAATAGCCCTATCAATAAAACCAAACTCGCCCAAAAAATGGGAGGAGAAACTTCGGTTAAGTTTTGCCAAAACGCCTGTAAAACCTCTTGCAACATGGTTTTATTTTACCACCTGGCTCGGTGGAGCTTCAAATGGTAGCCTAATCTATTTGCGATTATATGTAATAGAAAAGTCAAAATAAAAAGAGTTATCCAGATCAGTATATTAGTTTTTAGATAAGGTGTCAAGAAGAGAGCTGAACCTATAACATAATTAGTTTGGTCAAAAGGAAGGAATTTGGCGCCTGGTTGTAGCTTCAGGCGACGCTTAATAAAAGCGAAGAGCAAATCGCCAAAAACTGCTCCAGCCGAAATAAGAAAGCCGAAGGCAAAAATATTAATCTGCCAGTAATCCAAGAGGCTAATTCCTTTAACAATCGGGAATTGGTAGAGCCAGCACTGAAAAACAGCCGTAGCCATTCCGACAATGATGCCGAAAATTACTCCCCGCCAGCATTTATGATTGCCGAAAATGGGCCGACCTAAAAATTTCTTTCCGAAATCGACTTCTATATCCAAAAAATTAAAAAGATTAGCCCTTCTCATCAAGGGCGGAACCATATTGGCAAAGTAAGCCGGGAGAAAAAAATAGAGACAGGAAAGAATATATGCTACAATATCCATATGGTGAGATGCGATTTACATTGTCATACCTCTTATTCTTATGATAGTTGGGCTTCGCCCAAGCAAATGGTGGAGACGGCAATTAAAAAGGGAATCGATTGTCTGGCAATTTGCGACCATGGTGAAGTCAAAGGGGTCCTGGAAGCAATGGAATACGCCGAAAGAAAACCTATTTTAATTATACCCGGGATTGAGATCAAAAGTAAGAGTGGCGATATTCTGGGCTTAAATGTCAGAGAAAAAATCCCCAATAAGTTATCGGCAAAAGAAACTATCAAAAAAATAAAAGAGGCGGGCGGAATGGCAATAATTCCTCATCCTTTTGGCTGGTTTTGCGCTTTTAAAGGGGATTTAGAAGAAATTGTAAAAGAAATTGACGGGGTCGAGGTTCTAAATGCCTCTCTTTTTGGCGGCAACGAAAAGGCTTTAGAATTTTCTCGAAAGCATAATCTCCCTTGGACCTGCGGTTCTGATGCTCACTTCCCTAATTTAGTTGGCCGAGTTTATTTAGAAATCCCGGGAGAAAACTTATCGTTCGAAGAAGCTATCGCTTCTTCTACCGCTTCAGCTAAAGCTTCGGCGTTCGAAGAAATTTTGACTAAAATAAAAAATGGAGGGGGTGAGGCCAGGGGAGAAGCGGCTAATTTTTTCGAAAAGTTAGTCGAACACGCTAAAAGAAATATAGCCAAAATTCAAAATGCTATCGGAAAAAAGAGAAAAATTTAAGAAATTATCTGAAAATATCGGGGCTGTTTGTGCTAAGCTTAGCTTAACTCCAAATCAGTATACTTTGCTTTCTTTGTTTTTTGCTATTTTGGCTTTTTGGTTTTTAATCAAGGCGAATCTTATCTGGGCTTTAAGTTTTTTTCTCGTTGCCGCTTTTTTAGATTTTATTGATGGGGCAGTGGCTAAATACGCTCGGAAAGAAACAAAGGAAGGAGCTTATTTAGACACTATCTGCGACCGCTATGTTGAGGGAATTATTTTATTAGGATTTCTGTTTTTGCCCTTGCTTCCTTTTCTTTTATCAGCTAAGGTTTGGATTTTTTTGGCTCTTTTTGGCGGACTCCTGACCACTTACGCTAAGGCAGCAGCTAAAGAAAAAGGCTTGGTAACCGCAGAATTAAAAAAAGGCCTGATTGGCCGGGGAGAAAGAGTAATTCTAATCTCCCTCTCTCTAATTCTGGGAGTTTTTAATCTCTCTTGGGTAATTTATCCAATTATAATTCTGGCTATTTTCTCAAATATTACCGCTCTTCAAAGAATCTTTTTAGCTTTTAAGTAATCTCGCACCAGGCCAGAATCAAAGCATCGGGACCAAGTAAAACACCAAGGACATTATCAATTAAATTGATAAAGGCCACCTCTGTTCCTTTAAAATTGCTCTCAAGCATTTCTTTTAATTTTTGAGCCGCCTCTAAGTTATCGCCGTGGGTAATTGTTGTTCTGATTTTTTTGTTTTCCCTAAGTAAACTTTTTATTCTTCCTTCAAATTCTTTAAAGAGGGCAGTAGGAATATCTTTGGCTCCGGCCTTGATCCCGACTGCTTTAATTACTCCTTTCTTAATTCCGATCAAGGGACGCAGGCCAAGTTTTTCCATTTTTCTCACCCAGTTGGCTATGGTAGAAGAGATTCTTCCTGAGGCCTCCAGCCATTTGGGGTCTTTTAGAATGCCGCGAAGAACAATTTTGGGTCGAAATGCTTCCAAATCTTCAGAGATCTCTTCAGCCCCTTTTCCCGCCTCAATTAAGTCAATCGCTCTTAGGTCTGAGAGTGCTTCGCCACAAGTGGCATTTAAAGAATCAATAATAAAAATTTTTTCTCCTTCCGACCCTAGAATATTTTTTGCCTGACAGGCCGAATTGTAAGTCCCCGAAAGTTTTGAAGTTAAGGTAATACAAATAATCTTATCAAATCTTTCCAGCTGCTTTTTAAATGCGTTTAAAAAATCTTTAGGGGAAGGTTGAGAGGTCTTGCCAAAACTTTTGATTCCCTGTTTTTCTGCTTCTCTCATTTTCTGAAAAGTATTTCCACCGGGTAAGTTCTCTATTTCTGGCCAGTCCATTTTTACAGGGACAACAGCTATCTGATATTTTTCGATTATCTCTTTGGGCAAATCGGCCCCTTCGTCAATAACTAAACCAACCCTTCGACTCCGCTCAGGGTTGTGCTGAACTTATTGAAGCACAATTTTAGGCATATTTTTAAACTAAATTATTTGCCAGCCTTTATTTTTGGCAATTTTTAATAATTTCTCATCCGGCTCAACCGCTACCGGATGGCCGACCATTTCCAAAACTGGGACGTCAAAAAACCCATCAGCATAAGCAAAGCTTTCTTTAAAGTCTATAGCTAAATTTTTCTCGGCTAAAAGCTTGCTTATCTTTTCTACTTTCCCTTGGCCAAAGCAAAGCGGGGGAATTATCCTTCCAGAAAATTTATTTTTTATGGTTTCCAGCTCTGTTCCTACCGCGAAATCAATGTTAAGCCGGTTAGCCACAATTTCAAGCAGCTCTTGAAAGCTTCCTGAGAGCAAAACGGTTAAGTGTCTTTTTTCTTGGTGTTTTTTCAATTTTTGAAAAACATCTTTTCTCAAGGTTGGCAATAGATACTCATCAGAAAGCCAATCGAAAATCTCTTTGGCTCTTTCTATGTTAATGCCTTTTAGCATTTGAGCTAAATCTTTCCCCCAGCTCCGGTAATATTGTTCGGTCGTAATGAATTTCATTTTCCAAAAAGGAGTTAAAGCAAGATGGCTAACCAAATACCAAACAGCCGGAAAGCGATTAACTTTGTTTTTTAAATGATGGCGGAAAAGGCCCGTCCAAATGTGGGCGGCAACTAAAGTGCCGTCTAAATCAAACAGGGCGACTTTTTTCATATTATTCTCCATGTTGAGAAATGGTCTCCTTAAATCGGAACTTGGGTTCTCTGTCTTCTTTAATTCTAATTAAATTTTCCCGATGGGACCACCAAATTAAGACAGCCAAGGCAATGCCTAAAACATAGAAGGGCAGGGAATAAGAGAAAAAACAAATTACCAAGGGAATAAAACTAGCCATGGTTAAACTGGAAAAACTCATAATTTTAACTGAAGCTAAGATTAAAACTTGAATCAAAATCAAAACCAAAAGCCCTTGCCACCCCAATAATATCAAAAGAACCCCAAAGGTGCTGGCCACCCCTTTTCCTCCCTTAAAATTGAGCCAGATTGGGAAAACATGTCCTAAAATTGGAGTGATGGCGCATGCCGCTATCTGCCAATCAAGGGGCAAAATTCTAATTGCTAAATAAACCGGAATTACTGCCTTTAAAATATCCAAAACTACTACCAATAAGCCCCATTTTATTCCAAAAGCTCGGATAACATTTGTCCCGCCAATATTGCCACTACCTACCTTTCTAATATCAATTCCCTTGGCTTTAGAAATTAAATATCCAAAAGGGGTAGAACCCAAAAGATAACCAAAAATTATTAATAAAATTAAGTTAGTCATACATATGATATAGCGTTTTCAAAATGAGAAATATTGACCTTTTTATTTTGAGGAACTATCTCAATAGCAATTACATCAATCTGCCATTTTGTATCTAAGGGAATCCTCTTTTTTATCAACCAGCTTTCGGCAGCTTTGACTAATTTTCTTTGCTTTCCAAAATTTACTTTCTCTTCTGGAGAGAAAGGTTCCCCTGGAAACTGCCGAAGGGTTTTTACTTCTATAAAACTTATTATATCAGATTTTTTTACTACCAAATCAATTTCTCCTCTCAAAGGACCCTTAGAACTTCTTGAGGAATAATTTCTATCTAATATTTGGTAGCCTTTATTTTTTAAATAGCCTTCGGCGATTCTTTCGCCCATAGCGCCTACTCTTTTTGTATCCATGGTGGACCCAGGCAGAATCGAACTGCCATTTGCGCAATGCGAATGCGCCGTTTTACCATTAAACTACAGGCCCTCGGGCTGTCCGAATTTGCATCGGAACTAAATCCTCCCGAAGGACTCGTGCTACTATTACACTACAGCCCGCTTATGTTACCCAATATTTTTTCTTGGTCATTTCATCCCTCTTCATTTCCAATTTCTCTCTTTCTTTTTTGGCTCTTTTAGCTAATTCTGTCAACTCTTTTTCTGATAACTTTCCTAATTTTTTAATTTCTTTTTCTAAAAACTCTTTTTTATTTTTCTTCGGATCTTCTAAAACAGCTCCTAACAAGATATCCAAGATTTGCCCTACTTTTGGCCCTGGCTGGATATTCAAACTTTTCATCACCTCGTTCCCCGAGACCTTAAGCATCTTGACCGAAATAGGGTCTTGGGAAACTTTCTCAATTATGTATTTCAAATGCCTTAATTTATAGGGTTCCGCCTTGGGTACGCCAGAGCCAATCCGGTCTGCCATTCTGACCCGCAACAGCTCTTCCATATTTTCTGGTCCAACTTGGCGAACCAATCTTCTGACTGAGCTTTCGGAAACCTCATCAACGTTGTAATAAAAAAGGTGGTATCTGACCAATTTAACAATTTTTTCAATGGTCTTCTTGGGAAATCTTAATCTATTTAGAATTTGAGCAGCCATTCTAGCGCCGACTATTTCATGGCCATAAAAAGTGGCGTCGGGCCCTTCGCCCCGCTTTGCTCTTGGTTTCCCGATGTCGTGGAGTAAGGCAGCTAATCTAACGCACTGGTTAAAATCTTTTTTAGCTGCGTAACCCAAAGAACGCAAATAATGCTCGTAGCATTCATAAATATGATGCTTATTCTGAGTAACGCCATAACCCTTCTCTAGCTCTGGAATGATGTATTTTAATAAAGCCAACTTTCTCAAAAGTTCAACTCCTTTGGCTGCTCTCTCGGCCATGATTATTTTCAACAATTCATCTCTAACCCTCTCTTTGGAAATAGCTTGCAGCCACGGAGCATTTTTTCTGATTGCCTTAGCCGTCCCTTCCTCAACCTTCCAGCCATCTCCCAAGGTAGTAGCGAATCTAACCGCCCTCATCATCCTTAGAGCGTCCTCAGAGAATCTTTCCTCAGGATTTCCTACAGCTCTAATAATTTTATTTTCTAAATCTTCTTGTCCATCATAGGGGTCTATAATTTTCAATTTACAATTTTCAATTTTCAATGAATTTTCAATTTTCAATGCGATTGCGTTGACAGTAAAATCTCTCCGGGCTAAATCTTCTTTAATGGTTTTAGCAAACTTTATCTCGTCGGGGTGGCGCTTGTCGGTATATTTGGCTTCCAATCTGTAAGTGGTAATTTCTATTTCTTTTAACTTTTTATTTTTGCTTCCAGTTCGGACAGTAACGGTTAAAAATTTATTTTCATAAAAACTTTTTGGGAAAACTTTTTGAATCTCTTCTGGCTGAGCTAAGGTAGCCACATCCCAATCTTCTGGTTCCGCTCCTCTTAAAAAATCCCTAACGCAGCCGCCGACGATATAGGATTCAAAGCCTTTCTTTTCTAATCCTTGAATCACTGCTTTAACCTCTTTGGGTATTCGCATGGCTTAATTTTATCTTAAAAACTTGTTTTCTTCAATTACCCGAGCGACAGCGAAGGGTGGAAGAAGAAAACTTGTTTTCTTCGACCAATTTGGTAGAATTAAAAAATGTAGCTGCCCCCGTGGCGTAATGGATAGCGTAAGGGCCTTCGGAGCCCTGGGTGAGGGTTCGAGTCCTTCCGGGGGCACCCGAAGTTTATCAAAACCAAAACATATGAAAAAAATATTTTTATCTATTTTTTTAATTAGTCTGCTTTCCCCTTTGACGGCTCTAGCAGGAACTTATATTGCCGCTGAAGACTCAACCGCTTACACTATTTATTATTCCGGCTTGGTTCCTTGCGGAAAAGAAGTTTGTAAGGGCACCACTCTTAATATCCGGACGATTGAAAGCGCCTTAGCCCAAGGAAGCAATTTTGACCAGGCCTGCTCGGCTGGCGGCGGAACAGTTTACAGAGGAGAACAAGTAGGAGAATTTTATACTGGTTTTCCTTGCACTTTTTGTCATTTTTTTGTAATGTTAGATGGAATTTTTGATTTTGTTCTATTCCAGCTGGTGCCTCCTTTAGCAGTCTTAATGCTGGCCATCGGCGGAATAATGTATATCATGGCTCAATTCGGGGGAGCTGAAGTTTTGACTGGCGGCGGTTCGGGTGGACCCAAATTGTTAGGCCAGGCAAAAAAATTAATGACCGCGGTGGTTATGGGCTTGGTGATAATCTATGGAGGCTGGTTAATTGTTGATTTGTTTTTTGATACCATTGGAGTAGCCGACTGGACTGGCCTGAACCAAGGCTGGTTTTCCATCAAGTGCCAGATAACCATCCCCTCGCTTTTAGAATAGCACGCGCCCCCATAGCTTAATTGGTAAAGCAGTGGACTCTTAATCCATTGACTCCAGGTCCGAGTCCTGGTGGGGGCACCAACCTTGCGCTCCGCGCAAGGAAATCCTAAATCCTAATTTCTAAAATATATGTTAACGCCGGAAGAAAAAACAAAAATCATAACGAAGTACAAACTGAGCCAGACAGACACTGGTTCTCCGGAAGTTCAGATTGCCTTATTAACTGAAGAGATTAAAAAGCTGCTTTTGCATCTAAAGAAGCACTCTAAGGATTTCCATTCAAAAAGAGGATTGCTAAAGATGGTGGCTAAAAGAAGGAAATTTTTAGCCTACTTAAAAAAGGAAGGTGTCCGAAGATACAATAGCATTGTAAAGAAAATCGGCCTCAAAAAGTGAATTCCACAACATGTCAATAACTAAGCATAGCGGTCAACGAGTAGCAGTCTTGATTGATGTCCAAAACCTTTATCACTCTGCTAAGAATCTATATAAGGCTCGGGTTAACTTCGGGGCCATTTTAAAATTAGCGGTCTCGCAAAGAAGCTTGATTAGGGCTTTTGCTTATGTAGTCAGGACGAAAACTGGCGAAGAAAGAGCGTTCTTTGACGCCCTAATTAAATTAGGAATTGAAACAAGAGTCAGAGATCTCCAAGAGTTTTTTGGCGGCTTAAAAAAGGCTGACTGGGACGTCGGGATAACTGTTGATGCTATTAGGATTGCTCCAAGCGTTGACGCAATTGTCTTAGCCTCGGGAGATGGCGATTTCTTCCAATTGGTTGAATTTTTAAAAAACCAGGGGAAAAGAGTAGAAATTATTGCCTTCGGCAGGTCGGCCTCCAGCAAAATGAAAGAGGCTGCCGATGAATTTATTGATTTAGAAATGTCCCCAGAAAAATATTTATTGAAAAGATGACGGGAGAAACTTTTAAATTAAAGCTTGGCGAGCGGGAACTCAAAGTGGAATTAAGCAATCTAGCTGAACAAGCTTCGGGTTCTTGCTTTGTGCAGTATGGCAATACTTTAGTTTTAACTACGGCGGTAGTGTCTCAATACAATAGGGAAGGGGCAGATTTCTTTCCTTTAACTGTAGAATACGAAGAAAGATATTATGCAGCCGGAAAAATTTTAGGCTCCCGCTATATTAGAAGAGAAAGCCGCCCCTCAGACGAGGCGATTATAACCGCCAGGTTAATTGATCGCGCCATTCGGCCAAGGTTTCCTGAAAAGTTAAAAAGGGAGGTCCAAATTGTCGCAACCTGCCTTTCTTGGGATAGAGAAAATGATCCGGACATTATTGGTTTAATCGGGGCTTCGGTTGCTTTGTCAAATTCGGAAATCCCCTGGTCGGGACCCTTGGGCGTGGTCCGTGTCGGCCAGGTTGAAGAAAAGTTCATTTTAAATCCGACCTATGAACAACGGGAAAAAAGTAATCTGGATCTAGTTTTTGCTGGCGTGGAGGAAAATAGCGACGTCTTAATCAATATGATTGAAGGAGAGGGCCAAGAGGTGTCAGAAGAAATAATCGTTAAAGCAATTGAATTTGCTCAGCCCCATCTTAAGGAATTAATCGATTTCCAAAAAGAGATCTTTAAACGCTTTGGCAAGGCAAAACTTTTATTAGAAGAGCCGCCAGCCGATTTAGAATTAGAAAAAGAAATTAAGAAATTTCTAGGAGATAAGCTGGAAAAAACTCTCTACCAGCCAAATAAAATAGATAGAATGGACGAGGTGAACGCCCTGAAAGATGATTTGGTTTATTATGTTGAAGAAAAATATCCTGGCGATGGAAAAGGCCAATTTGTTAAAGACTTCTTTGAAAAAGAAATCGAGCGATTGGCCCATGAAAATATTATTAAACTTGAAAAGAGGCCTGACGCTAGAAAATTAGACGAGCTAAGGCCAATTGATTGCCAGGCAGGCCTTTTGCCCAGAACTCATGGCTCCGGACTGTTTTGTCGCGGCCAAACTAAGGCTCTTTCCATTTTGACCTTAGGAGCGCCCGGCGATGTCAGATTGCTTGAGGGGATGGAAATTATCGGCAAAAAGAGATTTATGCACCATTATAACTTCCCGCCCTATTGCGCCGGAGAGGTCAGGCCGATCAGGGGCCCTGGCAGAAGAGAAATTGGCCACGGTATGTTGGCGGAAAAAGCGCTCATTCCTTTGATTCCCAACTCTGACGAATTCCCTTACACTATTAGAATTGTCACAGAAATCCTTTCTTCTAATGGCTCCACTTCCATGGCTTCGGTCTCCAGCGCAAGTTTAGCCCTGATGGACGCCGGCGTGCCGATTAAGAGAGCGGCTGCTGGCATCGCTCTAGGGTTAATGCAGGACCCAAAGGGAAATTACAAAATTTTAACTGACATCCAGGGTCCCGAAGATCACCACGGCGACATGGACTTTAAAATAGCCGGGACCAGAGAAGGGGTCACCGCCATTCAAATGGATGTGAAAATAAAAGGCGTCAACAAAAAGATTCTGAAAGAGGCGCTGGCCCAAGGGAAAAAAGCTAGATTAGAAATCTTAGACAAAATAAAAAAGGTTATTGAAAAGCCGCGGCCAGAATTATCTCCTTTTGCCCCTCGAATTTTGACCTTGCAAATCAATCCGGAAAAGATTAGAGAAGTGATTGGCCCAGGAGGAAAAGTAATTAATGCAATTATTGAAGAGTGCGGAGTATCAATTGATATTGAAGATACTGGTAAAGTTTTCATCACCGCTGAAAAAGAAGAAGCAGCTAAAAAAGCAGTTGCCTGGATAAAGAACATCACCAGAGAGGTCAAAGTGGGAGAGATTTTTCATGGCAAAATAACCAGGATTTTAAACTTCGGCGCTTTTGCCGAAATTTTACCTGGCCAAGAAGGTCTAATTCATATTTCTCAGCTAGCTCCCTACCGAGTAAATAAAGTGGAGGATGTAGTCAAAGTAGGACAGATCGTGCCAGTTAAGGTAATCTCTATCGACGAACAAGGAAGAATCAATCTTTCTCTAAAAGAAGTAGAAAAGAAACTTTAACTCTAGATCCCGTTAGAGATTACCAAGGTGAAGAAAAAGGACAAAGAAAACAAATCTCTAACGGGGTAGACCTTAATGGATTCAGACCCAAACTTCCAAGAAAAAAAGGAGGAGAGATTGGAGTTTCTAAAAAGAGAGGAAATAAGAACAATGGCGAAGGATATCGCCAGGCTTCGAGAAATTGAAGCTCAAGAAGAAAGAGAAAAGGTGGCAGCCATAGCCCCAGAAGAAAGAAAAAAGCCGCCGGTTCCCTTTTCTCCTGAAAAAGAAACTCAAAAGAAAGCTCAAGAAGCAGAAGTCAAGAAAATTTCTTTAGATACTTTAATCCCTAAAAAACCTCCACCCAGGCCTTTCTTTCTAACCAAAATTTTGGCTAGGGTATTTATTGTTTTAATCTGCCTTTTCTTAGTTGGGTTTATTTATTGGTTTTTCGGAATCAGAAAACCAGCTGAAGAAATAACGCCGCCCACGGGAGAAACAGAAGAGGTAGGCGAAGAAGAAATAAAAGAAGAGAAACCCGAAATAGTAATTCCCCCCTCTTTAATTCCGGCTGAGGAAACTCGCGCTCCGGAAGTGTCCCAAATGGAAGAAATTCCAGCTGCTTTCAGTCAGCTAATGAAAGAGGAGATCCCTGAAGGAAGCTTTGTTAGAATTGTCTTTAAAAATCTGGAGGAAAATCGTCCCGCTTCCTTAGAAGATTTAGCTTTGGTTTCCCAGGTCGAGGTTCCCTCAGAGTTTTATTCAAAATTAGAGCAGAATTTTACTCTTTTCATTTTTAGCCAAGTCCAGGGCAACAGGGTGGCTTTGGTCGGAAAGGTAAAAGAAAAAGAAGGGCTAAATAAGGTTTTCCAAACCTGGGAAGACAAAATAGAGAAAGATGGAATTTTTCTCTCCGGGAAACAAATCCCAACGGCTGTTTCTTATTTCCGAACCGCTTTCTACCAAGGCGTAGGCATTCGTTATTTAACCATTTCTAAAAACGATTTTGGAATTTGTTATGCCCAATTTGATGATAATTTTGTTTTGACCACCTCTTTTGAAGGAATAAAAAGAGTTATCGATAGAATCAAAGCCGAAGAATTAGAAAAACAAATCGGCCAATTGTTCATCATCGGCTTTGAAGGAAAAACTGTAACGCCTGAGCTGGAAGAGTTATTCAAACAATACAAGCCTGGTGGAGTGCTTTTATTGTCAGACAATATTGAAAACGCCAGCCAATTGACAACTTTAATTTCCGACCTCCAAGCTCTTTCTTTAAGAGAAACCAATTTCCCGCTCTTTATTGCTGTTGACCAAGAAGGCGGGCTCGTTTCTCGTATTGGTTTTGCCAGCGAAAAAACTGCTCAATCAGAGATAAAAACTTCGACTGGAGCCCTCCAAGTCGGCTCAAACCGCGGAAAAGAATTAAAAACCCTGGGGGTTAATTTGAATTTAGCTCCTCTCTTGGATTTAACCAGCTCAGGCGACTTCCTTTATGAACGTTCTTTCCAAAAACCAGCCACTGAAATCGGCTACTTAGCTAAATCTCTAATTTTAGGGCAAAAAGGGGCTGGTATCTTAACCGCCATAAAACACTTCCCAGGTTACGGCGGGATCACTGTCCATCCCGAGAACGAGTTGGCAATAGTCAATGAAATCCCGGAAATTTCTCAGTTTGAAAAAGCTATGGAGGCCAATCCTGAATTTAT
>MNWE01000019.1:0-26412 GCA_001872265.1 Parcubacteria group bacterium CG1_02_39_15 | reverse complement strand
GGCTAATGTTATTTATAAAAAACTGGACCCCACTTTGCCATTTACTTTTTCCAAAACCGCTATCCAATTTTTAAAAAACAATAGCAACCCCGAAGTATTGATTATATCTGACGACCTAGCCCAAGATTCTTTATTAAACAAGTTTCCGCTGGAAGAAATCGTCAAACTGCCGGTTGAGGCCGGCGTGGATGTTCTAATTTTCTCTGGCTGGGACATAGAAGTCTCTCAGGGACTTGAGGCTTTTTATACCGCTTTTAAAAATGGGGAGGTTTCTAAAGCGAACGTCGAAACTGCCGTTTCTCGTATTATTCAATTAAAACAAAAAACGTTAAAATAAAATTATGAGCCCAAAATTACTTCAAGAACTAAAAGAAAAATTGGAAAAAGACAAGTCCAGCCTTGAAAAAGAACTCCAAAAGTTTGCCAAAAAAGACGAGAAGCTCAAAGGAGATTGGGATACTCGCTTCCCGCATTGGAATGGAGATTCAGGCTCCTCAGCTTTAGAAAGAGCAGCTGACGAAGTCGAAGAATATAGCACTCTTTTACCAATTGAACATAACTTGGAACTACGCCTGAAAGATGTTGATTTGGCTTTGGAAAAGATAAAAATGGGGAAATATGGCGCTTGCGAAAACTGCGGCAAAGCGATTGATGAAGAAAGATTAAAGGTTCATCCCGAAGCTCGTTTTTGCCTTAAGTGTAAATAAAAGATGCCCTCTAAAGTATTCTCGGCAGGAATCTCGGGCTTAGACGCCCAGATTATTGAAGTGGAAGTAGATGTCTCATATGGATTGAGGCATTTTGAAATGTTTGAAAGGTTATTCATATAAATCAGGAGTAGTTATTTGATTTATCTCATTAGGGACATAGCTTTCTATTTTAATTTCGTTCTTTTTAGGAGAATAACTAACTTTTCTTAAAAGAAAGCTTATTAGTTTTCTTTTTCGTTGAGGCGAGAGCAATTTAAATTGAGATTTAGTTAATTTATAGAATTGTTCGAAGTCTTTAACTAATTCAGTTTCATTCTTTATTTGAGCTAATCTTATCTCTATTTCCTTTAACTTTTTGGCAATTTCTTTCTCTTTTTGTTGATAATCTCCAACTTTTTCTAAAAGTTGCTGTTTTTCAATTTCTTCTTCAGTATAAAGTTCGAGTAATTTATCCTGTTTATTTTTTATTTTATTTTTCTCTTTAATTAAACTTTCCTTTTCTTCATTAAGCAATTGCTCAATTTTGTCTTCGTCTTGATTAAAATCTTTAATATTCTTGAGAAGAAATCCCGGATTCTCCATTGCCTTACTGATAAAATTCCAAGTAGGGCGGTCGACTTTCTCAATGGGAATCATGATTCCACATCTTCGGCAACGATAATAGGAGTGGCCATTACAGCGATCCGCTTGGAGGCTGTATCCACAATCCATACATTTTAATATCCCTAGCCCACTTAGAAGATAAAAATATTTTTTAGTGCCAAAAGGCCGAGAATTTTTTGAAATTAAAATTCTAACTAAATTAAATTTGCTTTTTTCAATGATTGCTGGAACCATTATTGGTCCAATCCATTCATTTTTATTTCTTAATGCCCTTCCGTTTTTAGGTATTCTTAAATATCTTCGTTCTTTGTTTTTAGTTTCAAAGCTATAGGTCTTGTTATAATAAGCCCTTCCTATGTAATCTTCTCTTGCCAATATTCTGCTAATAGTGCTATCACTCCATGCTGCGTTTTCCTTTCGTGGTTTAATTCCTCTTTTAACCAGTTCTTGCTTTACTCTTTCTATACTTTGAAATTGAATGTATGAACCAAATATCAGCTTTACAATATCGGCTTCTCTTTTGTTTATTTTGTAATAACCATTTCTATTTTTTGATTTTGGGATGTAATCGTAACCAAACGGAGGATAAGCGCCAACAAGCAACCCTCTTTTGGCTTTATGTATTCTTCCCCTGTGTGTCCTCTCTAAAATCTTTTTTCTTTCATGTTTGGCTATCCCACTTTCTATATCAAAATTAAGTTTATTTTCTTCAGTCAAAAATTTATCTTTAAAAACAACTTTAATGCCTCGTTTTTCTAGTTCTCTAAAAACTATTACTTGATCAATAAAATCTCTTGCCAATCTGTCCGGAGAGTGAAAATAAACTACCTCAAACAATTTTTTCTCAGCATCGCTTCTTAAGTCATCTAATCCCGGTCGAGCTAAAGTTGCTCCACTCCAGCCATCATCAATATATTCTTTAACGATAATAACTTTATCTTTTTCACAAACCTCTCTCAATTCTGCTAATTGGCTTTCAATAGTTTTTTCTTCTTTTTGTCGCTGGCTTGAAACTCGAGTATAAATAGCTACTTGTTCCATAGTTGAATTATCATTTTATTTTAGCAAAGAGTAAGAAGTGTTGTCAAGTGTTGTTAACTGTTCTTAATATTTACTTTTGACTTTCATCTTTAAGGATACTAAAATGAGAAAATGAAAAGAAAAGGTAAAAATAGCATCTTTTTTACCCCTCAAGAAGTAGCTAACCGATTAAGGATTAGTAGGGCCACAATTTGGCGATATATCAGGGAGAAAAAAATAAAAGTAATTAAATTTACTAAAAGAACTTATAGGATTTCTGAAAAAGATTTAAACGCTTTCTTAAAGAAACACCATGTTGGCTAAAGTTTATTCTGCAGCTATTATTGGACTCGACGCTCAAATCATCGAAGTAGAGGTTGATACTTCTTATGGTCTCCGCTGTTTTAATATTGTGGGTCTCCCTGACAAAAGCGTTCAAGAGGCAAAAGAAAGGGTGGGGGCAGCAATTGAAAGTTCGGGTTTCCAATCCCCCCATCATCAGCCAGTCAGAGTTTTGGTTTCTTTGGCTCCAGCCGATTTGAAAAAAGAGGGCTCTCTTTATGATTTGGCCATTGCTTTAGGTTATCTTTTGGCTGCCGAGAAAATTAATTTTCCTCTGGAAAATAAGGTTTTTGTCGGCGAGTTGGCCTTAGATGGTAGATTGAGACCAATTAAAGGGGTGTTATCTTTCGCCATGGCTTGTCGAGAAAAAAATTTCTTAGAACTAATTTTGCCCATGGAAAACGCAGCTGAAGCCGGCTTAATTGAGGGGATAAAAGTCATTGGTGCCAAAAATCTCAAAGAAGTCATTGATTACCTGGAGGGAAGAAAAGAAATTTTACCTCAAAAAACCGACCCCGGAGATTTTTTCCAGGCTCCAAATTATCCGGTTGATTTAGGCTATATCAAAGGTCAAGAATCTAGTAAAAGGGCTTTAGAGATTGGGGCTAGCGGCAGCCATCATCTTATGATGCAAGGTCCGCCGGGTGCCGGAAAAACCTTATTAGCCAAAGCTATTCCTTCAATTTTGCCGCCTCTTTCTTTTGAAGAATCTCTGGAAGTAACTAAAATTTATAGCATTGCTGGGCTTCTACCAAAAGAAAAGCCTCTGATTAATTTTCGGCCCTTTCGTTCTCCTCACCATACTGCTTCTGAAGTGGCCTTAATCGGTGGCGGTAACCCTCCCCGACCGGGCGAAATTACTCTGGCTCATCGAGGAGTTTTGTTTTTGGATGAATTTCCGGAATTTCATCGCGATGTCTTGGAAAGTTTAAGACAACCGATTGAAGAAGGTCAAATTACAGTTCTGAGGGCAAGGCATTCCCTTTCGTTGCCCGCCCGTTTCACCTTGGTGGCAGCTTCCAATCCCTGCCCCTGTGGTAATTATGGTGATCCAGAAAAGAAATGCAGCTGCACCAATCCCCAAATTCAAATGTATCGGCGGAAGCTTTCCGGACCCCTGATGGATAGGGTTGACCTCTTTATTAATGTTCCCTCAATAAAATATGAAAAATTGGCGGCAGTAGATGAGGAAAATTGTAGCCAAAAAGTTAGAGAACGAGTAGAAAAAGCCAGGCAAATTCAAGGAGAAAGATTTAAAAAAGATAAAACTAATTCAGAAATGGAGATTCCCCAAATAAAAAAATACTGTCAAATTGACAGCACTTCTGAAAACCTTTTAAGAAAATGCGTTGACTCTGGTCAGCTTTCGGCCAGAGGCTATCACCGGGTATTAAAAGTGGCCAGGACTATTGCTGATTTGGAAGGTTTAGAGAAAATTTCTTTTGACCATCTCTCTGAAGCCCTAATGTACCGCCTGAGAGAAAACTAGTAGATATATCCTTTGATTGAGGACGAGCCCACTCTTAAAGTTCTATAGTCCATTCTGCCCAATCCTATATAATTCATTTCAGAAAAAACTACTTTATCTCCTTTAACTTCCTCTACGTATCCCACGTGGCCGTAATATCTATTCCCGCTAAGCGAAATAACTGCGCCCACCTGGGGAATACAATAGCTTCCTTTGCAAACCGCATAACCAGACCTAAGAGCATTATCCAGCCACTCTTTAGCATTACCCCAAGCTGGAATAGGCCGTTTTTGAGCTACCCACCAGGTGCATTGGCCGTAAGGAAAAGCATGGGACTGGCCATAAAAGTTATTAGTTGAAAGTCGGGTTGAAGAAACCGTCGGCGTCTGGACAATTGAAACCGAGGGCAGCTTGCCGTCAGGGACGATTAAAACTTCGTCCATGACAATATCTCCTTCACCGGCCAGGTCGTTAAATTCAATGATTTTTTCAGCGTCAGTCTTATATTTTTCAGCTAAACCGCTGACGGTATCTCCTTCTTTGACTAGGTGCATCACTCCTGAAACCGGCAAAATAAGAAGTTTTTGGCCGGGCTGAATAAGCAAACTTTTGATGCTATTGGCCCAAAGAATAGTGTCCAGGGAGACATTAAAGCGCTCGGCAATTGCCCAAAGGCTGTCTCCTTCTTCAACGACATATTCAGTAATTTCTCTTCTCTGAGAGATATCTCCCTCTCCCATCCACATTCCCAAGACTTGAGAGGTAATGGCTACCGGCGGCAAAACCGCTTTTAGGCTAGCTTGCTGAACAAAAAGGAAGTCTGGAGATTCTGGAGAAGATTTAATCGCTGGCCTAAGGCAGGGCTCTCGAGAAAGGTTTTCCTCAAACAAAGAAAAAAGCCCTTGGCTATTAAGGGATGTTGAGGCTATACCGGGTCCGGTAGAAACCACTCCTAATAGAAGCACTGCCGTTATTCCTAAATAAAGGAAGGGGTCCCTAGAAGATCCCTTTAATTTTCGGACTACGCTTTGAAAAATATTAGAAGGGGGCATTTTGTCCTTCTTTCATTATTTAGAAATCATGGATAATTGTCAATAGCCGCTGCAATCGTGCTAAAATGATTGGAATGGGGGCCATCTCTGGCGCAAGAACAAAAGCGCTATTCAAGGGATACCGAATTCGGCCGTTAAAAAGATTAGGCCAGATTTTTTTAATTGATAAAGGGGTAATTAAAAGAGTTATTGAAGCTGCCCAACTTTCTCAAAATGACATTGTTTTGGAAATTGGTCCTGGAATCGGAAATTTAACAATGGAATTAGCTAAAAGAGTTCACCCTGTTAAATCCTCGCCAAGCGAGGTGTTCGCCGAAGGCGAACAATTTAACAGGGTAAAAAAGGTAATTGCCGTGGAAAAAGACCCCAAACTAGTGGAGATACTTGGAGATACGTTGAGATATTTTGATAATATAAAAATCATTTACGGAGATATTTTGAAAATTGAAAATTGGAAATTGATTGAAAATTGTAAATTGGAAATTGGAAATTCTTATAAGGTGGTAGCGAATCTCCCGTTTTATCTGACAGCTCCAGTTATCAGAAAATTTCTGGAATCCAAAAATCCGCCCAAAGAGATGACATTAATCGTCCAAAAAGAAGTAGGGCAGAGAATTGTGGCCCGGCCGCCCGACATGAATCTTTTAGCGATTTCTGTTCAGTTTTATGCCAAACCTGAAATTGTTTCTTATATTTCAAAAAAATCTTTCTGGCCCCAACCCAAAGTTGATTCGGCGATCCTCCGAATCACACAGATTCACGCGGATACGAAAACAGATTCACACAGATTTTTTAAAATTGTCAGGGCGGGGTTTTCCCAACCCAGAAAGCAATTAATTAATAATTTATCTAAGGGGCTGGGGTTAGAACGAAATAAAGCGGAAAAATGGCTTTTGAAAAATGGCATTCAACCGAGTCAAAGAGCCGAAACTTTAAGCATTGGCGATTGGATTAATCTATTGCAAAGTTGTAGAATAAAGTAATCTTTTGTAGAATGAAATTGATGGAAAGTAAAATTAAAAATTTCTTTCTCAGATTTAGCAAACTTAAGAAACCAGCAGTTTTAGCTGCTGTTTTATTTTCCGTTGTTTTGGGGTTGACTCTTCCTCTTCAGCCTGCTCACGCCTTTGTCCAGTTAATCGGGTTGTGGGTGGCTACCTGCGTGATTTCTTTAGCCATGCAGGTTGTTCTAACAATTTCTATTCTGATCATGGGGCTCGCCTCGCTGATTTTGTGGTGGGTTTTGAGCCCTTATTTTATTGATATTCCTTATACCGCTTTAATTCATCGAGGCATGCCTACCATTGTGGGAGTTGGCTGGCCGATCGTCAGAGATTTTGCCAATATGTTCTTTATTATTATTCTGGTAGTTATTGGTTTAGCTACCGCCCTCAGGATTAGCGAATACCAAGCTAAAAAAGCCCTGCCAAAGTTAGTGATTATCGCTCTTTTAATTAATTTTACTCCGGTAATGTGCGGTTTAATTATTGATGCTTCTAATATTTTAATGAACTTTTTCTTAGAGGAACTGACTGGTTTCAAAATGCTGGGAAATCAATTTTCAGCTCAAGGCTCTTTAATTTTGCAGTCTTTGGTTGGCTGTGTAAATCCATTAAACGCTGTTTCTGCCCTAGGAAAAACCATTGTTATGATTATTTTTAACTTGGTGGCGGCTTTTATTTTCTTTATGTATGCGCTCTTGTTTATCATGAGGTATGTGATGATTTGGATGCTGGTTATCCTTTCGCCTTTTGCCTTCTTCACCTTGTTGTTAGCTCCGGGCACCCGAAAAACCTTAAACTTGGGGCTTCTGGATTGGGATCAATGGTGGAATCAGTTTGTCCAATGGTGCATTATCGGCATCACTGGCGCCTTTTTCTTGTATTTAGGAGAGCAATTAATGGTTATTTTCCAAAGGGAAACCTTTAATGTAACTGCTGTGGCCACGGCTGGCGGCGGCGGCTGGCTGACCATGGATTTTGTTGAGTTTGTCGGCGAGATGCTCCAATATCTGGTGGTCTTGGCCTTTTTGATTGTTGGCTTTTTTTCAGCCACTTCAACCTCAGCCATGGGCGCTGGCTTCGTTACCGGCTGGTTTAAAGAAAAAGGAACTGGCATAGCCAGGGGCGCCGGCAAAATAGCCGGCGGATTAGCTAAGGCCGGGGCTTCAGCCGCGGCTCTGCGATATTTGGGCAGACCAGCTGAAGCGGTGGCAAAGAGAATGGAAGGGACAAAAGCTCCTTGGGAAGGAAGAAAGGGATGGAGAGGAATGGTCTCTTGGGGACTGAGGCCGGGAGCAGCCCTTACTCGGATAGCTGGAGCTCAATTAGAGAGAGCGCCGGCTGCCATGAAAGAAAAAATGGGAGCTTGGATTGGCCAGGCCGAAGGAGCTCTTGATAATAAATCAGCTAAAACTCAGGCGGCTGAGTTTGCTGAGGGCTATATGAGAGCCAAAGCAACCGGCATTGGCTGGGACAAAGCCATCGGCGCTATAAGAGCGGCGATTAAAAACGGCAACCTTGGCGACGTTAAAGATTATTTGAAAGAAAAAGGCATAATAAAAGAAGACAAAGACTTAGAGGGCATAGTACAGCGCGTAGGAACCGAAGCTGCTAAGTACGGCAAACAAAAAGAAATTCTCCAAACGGGGTATTTCAAAGACGAGGACATAGTAGGGAAAGAAGGAGAAGAAGAAAAAGGACTAGTCAGAAAAGCGAGATTGACTCCGGCTGACTTGGAAGCTTACGGCTTAACGGTTTCTGAAGAAGATAAGAAGAGATTTGCCGAAACCCAAGTTGGTAGAGATAATCCTATTTACACGAAGATAATGTCTAAACTCAAAAGAGACCAGATGGGCAATGTATCAAAACCCATTGCCCTAAAAGACGAGGATTTCATAGAGATTTTGCATAAATTCGGAACTGGCGCCCAGGTAGGCGGGTTAGAAGCCATTCATGGAAGGGAATTCATTGATAGATTCCGAGAATCAATGCTTATCAGGCAAAAGGCCAATCCAGATTGGTACAAAGACAATAATTCCAAAATGCATAAATATTTAACGAGCAGTGCAGCTCGGGGATTAGGAGTCGGACTAGAGGACAAGAAGGACGTCAATAGAGAATATGAAAAAATCAAAGCGAGTAAAACGCCGGAGGAACAAGCGAAAATGGACAGGCGAGTAGAAGAGCTACAAGCTGGTGTTGCTCCGAGGGAAGAAGTCTCAGAAGAAGAGAAGGACGAACGTCTAAAAGAACGGCTGGTGGAAGAATGGCCCAAGACAGAAAAAGGGATGTCACAAGATGTCCGGGAGAAAATAGAAGAAGGAGAAGGAATGATTGCCCAGATTAAAGACCAAGAGGCCAAAATTAAAAGCCTCGAGTCAGCTATAGGAGAATGGAGAGATTCATTAAGTTCTCTTGAAGAAAGCATCAAAAAAACTGAAGAGCAAATTGCCTCCGGCCGCCTTACGGGCCCCGCTTTAACAAGAGCAAATGAAGAATTAGCTAAATTTAGGGTTGGAATGGGTAACTTTGAAAGCGTACGGGGAGAAATGGAAGCAAAAGAAGCAAAAATTGAACCAGCCAAAGTTGCGGTAGGACAACTGAGAGACAAATTGTTAGAAATGTATAGGACATCGATTGAACCAATCCAAGAAGTAGAAAAAGTAAAAAAGGAGGCGGAGCAAAAATTAAAAGAAGTTAAAGAAAAAACAAAAAGAGCAAGGAAGAAGAAGATTTAAAACAAAAGTGGACGATCTGTACGAACGACCGTCCACTTCCCGCCAGGGTTAAGAGGTCACGAACGTTTAAGTTCGTCATCCCTCTTTTGCTTGGCAGCCTTTGCTCGCTCAACGGCCTTAAGTTCCATATCGCGAGCCTTGGTAGCCGACTCTTCACGAGCAGCCAGGATCATTGAGGTTTCGGCGGTACGCCAAGCCTCTGCAAGATCCTTCCCCGAGATAAACTGGTTCGTGAGGGATTTGCGATATAGCTGTTCTGGAGTCGGAGCGCCATTGAATAACCCCATTGCGATTACCTCCTTTCATACATTATTCGGGATAATAGGGGCTTACTAAATAATAGTATACACTATATTTAAAATTTGTCAAGATAAATGCCTAAAGAATATACTAGAGACCAATTATGGAAATTGTATGAAAAACTTCCTAGAGAAATAAAGGAAGCGGTTTTCTCTGAGGAAACCGCAGATGACATTTGGAACGTTTGCGAAAAAAACGGAGTTGAGCAGGTTTCAGATGTAGCCAAATACGCAGGTTACGTTTTAATGGGAGTTTTGCCGCCAGACGAATTCCAAACAGCCCTGGAAAAAGAAGTTGAATTGGGAAAAGAAATGGCTCAAAGGGTAGCTCGCGAAATTAATCGCTTCATTTTTTATCCCTTGAAACCGGCCTTAGAAGAAATTTATAAAACAGAAGGCATCCCCCCGAGAAGTCCGATAACGGAACCGGGAACAAAACCAGAAGGAACAGAAGAGGCGCCTCCCGTAGAAAAACCAGAGGCTCCCTCGGGGGAAGACGTTTACCGCGAATCTATTGAATAAATATCTTTATGAGATTTACCGTTCCTCAATTTATTGAGCATGAAGCAAAAATAGTTGGCCCTCTCACTTTTAAACAGTTCATGTTTATTGCCGTCGCCGGAGCTGTCTGTTTTGTGCTTTATTTTACTGTCCCTTTTTCTGTATTTTTAAGCGGCTGTCTAATTGCCGGAGGAATATCTGTTGCTTTTGCCTTTTTAAAAATCGGCGGCCGGAGCCTGCCAATCATTTTTGGCAATTTTTTAAAATTTTCCGTCTCGCCTAAAATCTTCCTTTGGAGAAAAAAAGAAACTCCGATTCAGGTTTTTAAAAAAGAAGCGGCTGTAAAGGAGGATGAAAATAAAGACGAATTGCCGTTAAAAATTGCCGAAAAAAGCCAATTGAAAAAACTCAGAACCCAAATCGAAATAAAAACTAAGTAAACTATGCCCCAAACTTCAACTCAACAATTTTTGGAGGTTGACGAAATCAGGGAAGGGGTAGTCATTTTGAACAACAAGGCCCTCCGAGGAGTACTAATGGTTTCCTCGCAGAACTTTGCCCTGAAGTCTGACGACGAACAAAAAGCTATTATTTATCAATTCCAGAATTTTTTAAATTCTTTGGATTTTTCTTTAGAAATTGTAGTCCAATCGCGAAAGCTCAACATCACTGGCTATCTCGACAAATTAAAAGAGTTGGAAACCCAGCAAAAAAATGAACTTCTTAAAATTCAAACTGCTGATTATCAGAAATTCATTAAGGAACTAATCGCCGGAGGAGCAATTATGTCTAAAAACTTTTTTGTAGTAGTCCCTTTCACTTTAGTTGAAATCCCCGGGATGAAAACAGCTAAAGGCATACTGGGGAGGGAACCTACTGGCGACTTTCGAGAAGAACAATTTAATCGGGCCAAATCTCAGCTTTGGCAAAGAATGGAGTTTGTCGCCCTGGGGCTAAGGAGATGCGGCCTCCAGTGCGTTCCTCTAAATACCTCTGAGCTAATTGAGCTTTTTTGGAGCCTGTACCACCCGGAAGAAGCTGAGGTCGGTTATTACCCAGAAATTCCTTCAGAGTTAATTCACTAAAACACAATGAAGCTCCCTTTTTTAAAAGGAAAAAGAGGCGTCCCAGAAAAAATCTTTGAAGCGCCGGCAATTGGAGCAAAAGATATCATTGCTCCTTCTTCAGTTGCCCTGACTTCTGACCATCTTAAACTAGGGGAAAGATTAGCTAAATCTTTTTTTATTTTTTCCTATCCAAGGTATCTAAGCACGGCTTGGTTTTCTCCGGTTATCAATCTGGATACGCCCATGGATATTGGGTTTCACATCCACCCGATTGAAACCAGCCAGGTCTTAAAGCAGTTAAGAAAAAAGGTGACAGAGGTCCAGGCTGAAATTATAGAAAGAGAGGAAAATGGTTTAATCCGCGATCCGGCCCTGGAGACGGCTTATCAAGATTTAGAAGCTTTGAGAGATAGGCTCCAAACCGCTCAAGAAAGAATGTTTAAGTTCGGCCTCTATCTGACTGCTTACGGGAATAATCCAAAAGAATTAGAAGACATTGAAATCACTCTAAGATCAATCTTAGAATCAAGATTAATTTATATTAAACCGGCCCTTTACCAACAAAGGGAAGGGTTTAATTGTTCTGCTCCCTATGGCCTAGATCAGCTTCAGGTCTATACCTCGATGAATACCGACCCTTTGTCTTCTATCTTTCCTTTTGTTTCTTTTGATTTAAGCTCTAACGAAGGGATTTTGTACGGCGTCAACCAGCACAATAATTCCCTGATTTTGTTTGACCGATTTTCGCTGGAGAATGCTAATTCGGTAGTTTTTGCTAAGGCAGGCAGCGGAAAATCTTACGCAGTAAAATTAGAGATTTTAAGGTCTTTGATGTCCGGCGTAGACACAATAGCGGTTGATCCGGAAAATGAATATCAGCCTTTAGCCGAAGCGATCGGCGGCTCATTTTTTAATATCTCTTTAGCCAGCCCGAATCACATTAACCCTTTCGACTTGCCCGCTCCCCGGCCAGATGAAAAAGCAGAAGACGTTTTGCGAAGCAATATTATCAACCTGGTAGGGCTTCTGAGGATTATGTTGGGAGGATTAACTCCGGAGGAAGACGCAATTTGCGATAGAGCTTTGACAGAAACTTACGCCGCCAGAGACATTACTCCTGAAACCGATCCTTCAACCTGGCAAGGCAAGATTCCCTTGATGTCGGATTTTGAACAAGTCTTGGAGGGGATGGAGGGAGCGGAGTCTTTGGTTAGGCGGGTCAGGAAATTTTCGAAGGGAACCTTTGCCCAATTTTTCAATCAACCCACCAACATCTCTATGGAAAAGCCCTTTGTTGTTTTTGGGATCAGAGATATGGAAGACGAGTTGCGGCCCATAGCCATGTTTATTATTATGAGATACATCTGGAACAAGGTTCGGTCGGAACTAAAAAAAAGAATCTTAGTGGTAGATGAGGCCTGGTGGATCATGAAGACCGCCGATGGAGCTTCGTTTCTATACGGCATGGCCAAGCGGGCAAGAAAATATTGGCTGGGAGTAACCACCATCACCCAAGATGTTTCGGACTTTATGAAATCAGAATACGGGCAGCCCATTATCACCAACTCTTCCTTGCAGCTTTTGATGAAGCAGTCGCCAGCTACCATAGAGGTGGTTCAAAAAACTTTTAATCTGACCGAAGAAGAAAAATATCTTTTATTGGAGGCGGAAGTGGGCGAAGGAATATTTTTTGCCGGCCAAAAGCACGTGGCTATCAAGGTGGTAGCTTCTTACACCGAAGACCAAATTATCACCACCGCCCCAGAAGAAGTTCTAAAAATTAGAAGAGCGCGAGGAGGATAAACCCTCCTCTTCCCCCTTCGCTATCGCTCGGGAGCTCGAGGATTACAATAATTAATAAATACTATTATTATGGCATTGCCAGCGATCGCCGCCGGCGCCGCCAAGGGCGCAGCCGTGGTCGGTAGAGGACTCGGCAGAGTAGGAAAAGCCCTGCCAGGAATGGGAGGGCCGGGGGCGCAACAAGAAGAAAGGGAAAAGGGAACGGCCGGAGAAGAAGAGGAAGAAAAACCAAGAAGTAAAATTTCAATACTTCTCAGCGCAGAAGGGATTTTGATGATGATGGTTGGCGGCCTACTCGATATTCTTAGTATAATCGGTGCCATATTAATTTTAGCCTTTGGTGTTGGTTTGATATTCGCCAAGATTGTTTATATTGTCGGTTTAGTGATTGTTGGCGCTTGGGCATTTTTTCGCTCTGGAACTGTGGTGACGGGAAAAAAGGGGGCAAGTTTAGGGAAAAAAGGAGGGAGAGCTTTAACGAACTTTTTAAAGAGACAATGGCCAAAATTAGGTGGAAAAATAATCCCGGCTATTGGCGACGCCCTTCCTCTTTGGAGTTGGACGATTTATTCCGAGCTAACTAGTGAATAGTTTTTGAAACAGCCAATGTTTAGGCCCCGGAAAATTAAGCTATTAATTTTCTTTTTGCTCCTTTTTTTTCTCCTGGGAGCATCTTTTATCTTTGCTCAAAAACCCTTAGAGGTTACTTATCCCGAAATCCCCGGAGCAAAAACTCCCACCACCACCAAAGAGGCCCTGCCTGATTATATTAGGTATATTTATTATCTTTCTCTTTTTTTAGCTGGCATTTTGGCCTTGGGCTCTTTTGTCTATGGCGGAGTTCGTTATCTAACCTCAGGCGGCTCGCCAGCCATTCAAAACGACGCTAAATCGCAGATTTTGGCTGGGCTTTGGGGCTTAGTGATTCTGGTATTTGCTTTTGCCGTTTTAAATATCATCAACCCTCAATTGACATCTTTTGGGGTTTCTTTGCCAGGGATTCCTACTACAAAAACAGGCGGCGTCGCCCCTCCAAAATCCTTAACCAACACCCATATTGAAATTCCTTTAGGCGGTTTAATTGAAAACCTTTGGGGAGAAAAAAGGGTAGGTGCGGCAGTCTACGAAAAGGGCTTTAAACCAACCGAATGCTATCAGTTTGACAGCGAAGGGGACCGCACTACTAATGATCCTCTAGAAAACCAAGACAGGATGACTTGCGTCAAAAATCTTTCTGAAGCAATTCGGGTGAAAGCAGAAAGACTCAAAGAACCAGTAGAGGAGTTGCAAGAATTCTACAGCCAACTTAATTGTTGCGAAAGCTGCTGTTATAATGTTTGCTCCACCTGGATAACGTGCGACGACATCTGTGACCAAGGAGGAGTTTGGCCTTGGTGGCAATGGGAAAATTGCCAAGGCACTTGCTGCCAAGACACCCAAAAAGAGGGTTGTTGGGCAGGCTGCGACCCGGCATACTCTTATTGCGAGGGATTAGACATGAGAAATGATGCTAAATATTACTGTCGGGGAGCTGTTTGCGGCTACTTCCAAGAGTGCCAGTGCCAAGATTGCCTAGAAAGCATCTGCCGCTATCCTGATACCAAGGAGCCCTGCGGCTACGAAGATCCGATTATCCAAGAAAAAATTACCCGGATTAAAGAAGCCCTGATTGAGTTCCAAGTCAAAATGGGCTTTTTCCCTCTGACAGAAAAAATGGCGAACCAAGACAACCTTGATTTGTTACTGGCTGGCGACACTAAAATCTTAATTAAAAATCTCCTCCTTTACAAAGAACCGGGCTATGGCGAAATAGACGAAGAAAAACTAAAAGAAATCTTGAAATTAAAGGAAGTGATGACCTATTTGATTGACGAGTGGGAGTACAGAGAATTACTTTTATCCAACCAAAATATGGTTAAGATAATGGCTCGAGCTTTGGATATATTAGGAAACGAAATAGCGGTCAATGAAATCGCCTGGATGGGAACGACTGCCAATGAAAACCAAGAATGGCTAGAATTATACAATAATACCAAAGGGGATATTTCTTTGGAGGGCTGGCAGATAATCGCCGCTGACGGCAGCCCCACTATTTATCTTTCTGGACAAATTCCAGCCCAAGGCTTTTATCTTTTAGAGAATAACGAGGCAGCAACCGACATTCCTGCAGATTTAATCTTTAGCGGTAATTTAGATAATGGCGGGGAGAAGCTAGAGCTTTACGACCAATATGGCAATTTAGCAGATAAGGTCAATTGTCTGGGAGGGTGGTTCGCTGGCGAAACTGATCCCGAAACTTCAATGGAAAGAATAAATCCCCAAGACGAAGGCTCTGACTCAAAAAACTGGGCAACCAACTTATCAATTGAAGCAGAAGGGGAAGAAGAAAAAGCGGATTTGATTAATGGTAAAGACAGCGCCGGCAACCCGATTTATGGCACGCCAAAAAGTTCCAACAGCGCAGGATGGCTGGTTCCTTCTTATCCTTCTTTTGATAATTTAGCTTGGCAAATCAGAGAAAAAATCTTGGGGCAGGAAACTTTAAAAGAAAAGCTGATTTTAGTTTTAAGAAACGCTGAAAACTTAGAAAAAATGATAAAAACCAAAGAATTTTTGGGAGACGTTTTAATGGGAAGCGACGAAAGATTAAAAAGATTGTTAAAAGAGCGGCAGGTTTTAAGAATCCTTTTTGAGGACGAAGAAAATCTTAACGCCATTTTGGCTGACAGCCACGCTGAAGAGCTCTTCCGCCAGCTCCTAAACATGGATGGGCCAGAAAAAGACGCTGCCTGGCAAGACCTCATTACTAATAAATTAACTGAAACAATAACTAATTCAAAGCTTATTGCTGATTTTGAAAGGGACTTGCGTTGGATTATAGAGACCGGAGAACTGATGCGGGGCTGCGAGGAAGACCCTTTAAGCATTGACCAGGCCCGAGTCCCCGACCTTATCCCTAATATGAAAATAGAAAAAGTCCCGGAATGGGAAGAAATAAAAACTGAGCTTAAGTTTCCTGGCGAAGCCGAGGCCGGGCACGACCCAGCCATTTTCTATTGCCACAAACTTTTATGGTAGGCATAAAAAAAACAGTTGTCATAATTTTAATCTTTGCTTTTTCTCTTTCTTTAATCCCTAATTTTTTATACAATGGAGGAAGAGAAGTTTTGGGAGATGAAAATCCTTGCGAAGGAGCCACTTGCCCTGCCGGTTGTGAGCCAAAGGCTCAGGAAGAAACCGGAACCTGCGCCTGTATTAATTGCCCAATCCCTTGCCAATTTGGGACGGAGATAGTCACTAATAAATCTTGCCTCCCTATGAGCGGCGAATTGGAAGAGTGGACTTGCGGTAAAGAAATCCCAATCGGTGAGGCGATTGACAGGAGCGCAATTTTGGCCTCAAAAATGCTGGCTGAGTTTAACGGGATAATTGAAAGCGGCCAAATAATGGTAGAAAAAACTGAAACGATTCTTAATGGCAACCCTGAAGAAGGCGTCCCTCCTATCGCCGACTGGGAGTGCGGCAATATGTGCAGCGCCGGTTGTTATAAATACTTCTCAATCTCTGCTTGGGAACGCGTTGAGGGCCCCCCAGGGATATGCGGCAGCGGTCCTCAACCGCCTGGCGGCATTGCGGCTAAAAAAGAATGCCAAGAAGACGCTAGCCAGTGTGAAACTTGCGCTCAGTGTCGAGTCAGCCAAAGTTGTTGCTGGGAAACCACTTTTGCTCCCGACCCCGATTTCCCAGAAAATACCGTAAAGTGCAAATACTGCCCGCAAGCTGGAGCCTGCCAAGAATCTTGTTCTCTTTATTGGTGTGATAAACGTTACGATGTAGATGGCACCCTTATCAAGCCGGGGTGTTGCGATGACTTCTTTAATCCTATTATCAACGGTTATTCAAATATCAAAGGGGCCCAGGAAGACTTGAAAAATGACATTGATGAAAAATATTCTGACGGAGGAGTATTGAAAGACCTACCAGACAAGTTTAAGTTTAAAAGGTCTTATATTTTAGAGCAGCTTGATTTTGCGAGATGCGAATTGGCCCAATGCTGGATTCCAGCTGAAGATTATCCTGCAATTCTATCTGGAGAGAAATCAGGCAAACATCTTTTTACCTGCAAATCAGTTTCGGATATGGGACTTTTTGAAGACGACCAGCTCGTCTGTTCAGCTACTCAAATCATGGATGAGTGGGAAGAAGTCCAAGAACTGTGGGGAGAAATGCTAGACGCCCCTTGGTGGCAAAAACCGATAATCTTTTTCCAGGTAGTCTGGAAAACTCTAACGGCTGCTGGGCAATTCTTGTGGGGCTTAATAAAAGAGTGGTTTGACGTAGGAAAAGAAGAAGGCTGCTACCCAACCAATTATTATTGTTGTCATTTTTAATCCATAATCCATGCTCAAAAAAATATTTTTAATCTCTATTCTTCTAGCGGTCTTAACGGGTGTTTTTTATTCTCTCGACGTTTTGGCTTTGGCCGCCCGAGAATTAGAAATTGAATATCCGAAGCTGCCCGGCGTAGAAACTCCGACCACTATTAAAACCGCCCTTCCTGAATATATAAGATACTTTTTCACCTTTTCAATAATGGTTGCCGGGATTTTAGTTTTCGGCGTGATGGTTATGGGCGGCATCCGTTATTTAACTTCGGCCGGCGCGCCAACAGCTATGTCTGACGCCAGAGACCAAATCACTTCCGGTCTTTTGGGCGCCATTATTATTTTGGCCTCTTTTTTGATTTTAAACACCATTAATCCTCAATTGATTGTCCCTAAAAAACCGCCGATTACGGCGGCGATAACCGGCGTTCGCCTTTATTCAAACTCTAACGATTGCGGCCAACATCCCATAGACGACACCAAGCCCATCGAAACTCTTAATGTTTCCCAAAACATTACTGATTTAAATACATCGGGGTGGGGGACAGGGACGGCTACTTTAATCCAGTCAATAAATTTTCTCGCCTCTTCAGACGATTTCACGGTCAGGATATATGACCAAGCGGCCACAAAAGCCAATGGTGGTTATAACTATGCGGACACAGGAACTCCTCAGTGTTACGGGAAAGAAGCTGGCTGTACTAATTTTAACAAAGGAGATTGCGCTCCGTTTTCTGACGGCCAACGGGCCATTCAATTTGATTGGCATATTCCTGGCGTTTATCTTTTCCCTCAAGACGGTTGCCAAGGAAATCCCAAGATTTACCAAGCCAGCTCAGCTGCCTTATCTGGCTTTGACAACCAAACCAGATCTATCAAAATTATCTACGGAGACTGCGAAGCCGGCGGCATCAACTGTAAAGACCAATACGCTGCGGTTTTGCACGAACACGAAAGCATGATGGGCAGTTGCCAGATCTACGAGCAAGAGAATGGAGTGTGCGTAAATCTATCTGCCAATCCTTTGCCAAGCGGAGCAGTTTCCTCTTCAACTGTTTATTTAAAACCCAAAGAGCTACCCACAACTGGCGGAGTAAGATTTTGGGAACATAAAAATTATGATGGTGACGCTAGCCCTACGCCACCTGGCTACTGGACTGCTGGTTCCGATATAGGCGACTTTGGAGGGTTCAATAACAAAGCCACCTCAATGGAGATTGACGGTCCTTACGTAGCGGTTTTGTTTGATAATCAAGATTACGAAGGAAAGTGCCAGGTTTTTATGAGCAGCGATCCTAATTTTAGAGATGACCCAATTGGCCAGTGCAAGTTTTTGGGCAGAAGCGACTGCTTGGAATCTTTCAAAATACGAGCGAGGAGATACTAGGGGGAAGGCCTAATTACTATATATCTTTCTGGCTCTCTGCCGACGCTTTCAGTGGTAACGTCCGAACGACTGGCTAATTCCAAATGAATAATCCTCCTTTCATAGGCTGGCATAGGCGCCAGCTGTTTCTCTTTTTTAGTTAAAGACACTTCGTCGGCCAAAGAGCGGGCTAATTCTTTCAAATATTCAGTTTTTTTCTTTTTATAGCCTAAAATGTCTAGGTCAATAAAAAAGGGCTCGGAAATTTTTCTTTTTAAAATTGCTTTTAGGAGGTGCTGGGTTTCAGCCAGAGTCTGCCCTCCTTCGCCAATTAAAATGCGAGGCTCGTCCAGTTTTAAGTTGATGGCAACAGTCGAATCTTTGGGAGGTAGAACTTCCACTTCAACATCCAAGGCCATTTTTTCAAAAAATTCCTCTGTAATTTCCTTTATTTTCTTAATATCAATTTGGCTGGGCATAGGTCTTTTTAAAAATTAGATACTGCTGGCCGATGGAAAATAAAGCAGTAACCACCCAATAAAGAGCGATGGCGGCTGGCAAACGCCAAAGAATAAAAACAGTAAAAATCGGAAAAAAATACAGCATTTGTTTTTGCATCATGTCTGAAAATTGGGATGTCTTATCCCCGAGCTTTGGCTTCTTAGTTTTAGGAATCATCATTTTCGATTGAAAAAATTGGACGATACCGGCTAAAACCGCTAAAGCTAGGGAGGCTTCTCCGAGATTAACTAATCCTAAAAAGGTCGGGTTGATCGTCCCGGGGTTGGGCACAAAATTATAAAGCAGGCTCATGGCTTCGGGCTGAAGCCCCTGCCAGAATACTCGGTAAAGAGCAATTAAAATAGGCAGTTGGATTAAAAGAGGCAAACATCCGCCAAAAGGATTGATTTTTTCCTTTTGGTACAGCCCCATCATTTCTTTGGATTGTTGTTCTTTATTGTCTTTATATTTTTGCTGGATTTCTTGGATTTTCGGCTGCAGCTCGCTTAACGCCTTTTGGGATTTTATTGACTGGGCCATCAAAGGGTAGAGAACGA
Organism: Parcubacteria group bacterium CG1_02_39_15; assembly: GCA_001872265.1. GTDB lineage: Bacteria > Patescibacteriota > Minisyncoccia > Minisyncoccales > Paceibacteraceae > Paceibacter. The sequence continues at coordinate 6,999 of MNWE01000019.1, read as the reverse complement.
GCCTGATAACGACCGTCAAGACAACCACGGCTATCCCAAAATCGCGCCCCGGCAGGTATTCGTATAATAAAATCAGAGCGTTGAATAAAGGCTGGTATAAAACCGTATTAAAAATGTTTATAAGCAACTCCATTGTTTTTTATCGGAGCGGATCTACGCCGCCCGGATGCCAAGGATAACATCTACAAATTCGTTTTATCCCTTTCCAACAGCCCGCAAACGCGCCATATTTCGCAACAGCCTGATAAGCATATTCTGAACAACTAGGATAAAATCGGCAATTCTGGCCTAAATGCGGTGAAATAAAAAGTTGATAAAATTTGATAAGTTTTAAAATCAGCTTTCTCAGCATTTTATTTTCTTAAACAGCTTATTTATTGCTTCTTCTGTCTCCAGAAAACTCTTGGCTTCTAACCCAGGGATAGCTACAACAACTATATCCAACCCTTCTTTGATTTGCCCTAATTTTAGTTTAGCCAAAGACCTTAAGCGTCTTTTAATTTTGTTACGAAGGGTTGCTTTCTTTGACACTTTTTGAGAAACTACAAACCCGAACCTGGCTTGGCCCAAATCGTTTTTAGACGCGGCCAAAATTAAAAAACCTTCTCTGATTTTCTTTCCCTTTTTAAAAACCCGTTCGAAATCTTTTTGGCTTGTTAACCGGCTGGGTCGAGCGAGCATAGATCTAGACTGTAAGTTTCTTTCTTTTTTTTCTTTTCCGTCTGGCTAAAACGCGCCTTCCTCCTTTGGTTTGCTTTCTCTTTCTAAAACCATGCGTCCTCTTTCTTTTTTTTCTTTTAGGGTGATAGGTAAAGCTCATAATATTCTAAATTATCAAAAAATGACCACGGCGTCAAATCCCCAGTTTGTCCCCAAGATATTAACAGCGGAGCCAAGCTCCAGGTTCATTTTATCTCTTTCTTGACATGTGGTATAATGCGAATAGGTTTTTATTTTTGTAGTAAACAGCCATGGAAAAAGAAGAGCTCTGGCAGGCAGTTTTGGCCCAAATCCAATTAAGCGCCTCGCCAGCTAATTTCGCTACCTGGTTTAAGGGAACCGACATTGCCTTTCAGAAAGAAGGAAGAATTATTATTGCTACGCCTAATTCTTTTGCTAAAGAGTGGCTGGAAAACAAGTACGGCAAGGCCATTTTTAAAGTCCTCCACAGCCTGGACGAAGAAATCAAAGAGGTAAAATATGAAGTCAAGAGATCAGGCTTAAAAGTGACCAAAAGGGCTCCCCTGACCTTCTCGGAGCCCGGCCAACTGGAGTTCCAAGAATTTGAGGTTGACAAGGAAACAAACTTAAATCCGAGATATTCTTTTGAAAACTTCATTGTCGGCCCCTTTAACGAGCTGGCTCAAGCCGCTAGCTGGGCGGCGGCGAAAAATCCAGGGCAAGTCTACAATCCTCTTTTTGTTTATGGGGGAGTAGGATTAGGCAAAACGCACCTTTTGCAGGCGGTCGGCAACGAAATAGCAAAAAGTTTTACTCAAAAAAAAGTTAGATACATCCCGTCAGAAAAATTCACTTCTGGAGTTGTATCTTCTATCCGAAACCGCGAAGTAGAAAGCTTCCGCTCCAAATACCAAACAGTCGACGTCTTGATCATTGACGATGTCCAGTTTTTAGCTGGCAAGGAAAAAACCCAAGAAGAATTTTTTCATACTTTTAATTCTTTGTACGAAAAGAACAAGCAAATCATTTTATCCTCTGACCGCCCCCCAAAAGCTATTCCCGCCTTAGCTGAGAGGCTACGTTCTAGGTTCGAGGGGGGGATGATTGCCGATATCAGCTACCCTGACTACGAAACACGAATAGCTATTTTAAAAACTAAGGGGCTGGAGAGGAAGGCTGAATTCCCCGAAGAGATTTTAAACTATATCGCCTCCAACATCCAAAGGAATGTCAGAGAACTAGAGGGGGCTTTGAATAGACTGGTTGCTTATCAGAAACTTCAAGGAACGGCTCCCAATTTGGAAATCGCTAAGTCTTTGTTAAAGAATTTAATCTCCGCCCCCAACAAGACCGTAACCGCCAAGAAGATAATCGAGGTCGTGGCTCAGTTTTATGATTTAAGAGAGAAGGAAATTATTTCCTCTTCTCGGAAAAAGGAGATTGTGAAACCGCGCCAAATAGCTATGTATTTATTAAGAGAAGAATTAAAGAGCTCTTTTCCTTTTATCGGCAGGAGGTTCGGCGGCAAAGACCACACCACGGCTATCTACGCCTTCGAAAAAATTGCCTCCGAGGTGGATAAAAACGAAAGCTTTGGCGAGGAGATTAATTTAATAAAGCAGAGGATTTTCAGCGTCTAGGCTGGGGAAAACGCCTGGAAAACTTCCTACCCGTTTTAGAAGCCAAAATGCAACACTAACGATACTCTCTTAACCCCCAGCTAATCCTCTATTTATTAAAACGGGGTCTATCTCAAAAACCAAAATTAAAATAATCAATAATAACAATAAAAAGAATATAATATAATAATGAAAATAACTATACTACAAAAAAAACTGAAAGACGGGATAAAGGTGGTTGAAAGAGTCTCTCAAAGAACTCCCTCATTGCCGATTCTTCAAAACGTTTTAGTCAAAAGTAAAAAAAACTTTCTAACCTTAGAGACGACCAATTTAGAAATAGGAATCCGTTGGTGGGCGTTAATAAAACTAACAAAAGAAGGAGAGATTGTTGTGCCTACTAAAACTCTCTCTAATTTGATTAACCTTTTGCCGGAAAAACCAGTCGATTTGGAAGTGGAAAATTTGAACTTGCTGATTTCTTGTGAAAACTATCAAACGGAGTTGAAGGGTTTTTCTTCCTCTGAATTCCCTATTATTCCTTATTTAAAAGAGGGGGAGCGCATCGCCGTTGACGGCTCCATCTTCTGCCAAGCTTTAGCTCAAGTAGTGAACATCGCTTCTCCTTCGGTGGCTAGGCCCGAGGTTTCCGGAGTTTATTTCTCTTTCCAAAAAGATTTAATCAAAATGGTGGCAACGGATAGTTTTCGTCTCGGAGAAAAGAAGCTTTTCGTCAAATCCCCGCTCTTGCAGGAGTATGCTTTGATTCTGCCCCAGCAGACCGCTCGAGAAATTCTTACCATTTTCGGGGAGAAGTCTGGCGACATCCAAATTTACTTTTCTTCAAACCAGATTCTTTTTGAGTCTGCAATGGAGGAAGTCGACCACCCTCAGGTCCAGCTATCTTCCAAATTAATCGAGGGGGAATACCCGAATTACCAAGAGATTATCCCTAAAAAATCCGAGACCCGCATCGTTTGTTCCAAACAAGAACTTTTAAATCATATCAAAACCGCCAGTATTTTTAGCGGGAAAGCCAATGAAATTAAGTTCAAAATAGACCCAAAGGAGAAGAAGCTTCATCTTCTTAGCCAGAGCCCTGACTTGGGAGAATACAAAAGCTTTCTCCCCGGGAAAATCAGCGGGAAAGAGATGCAGGTCTCTTTCAACCACCGCTTTTTATTAGAAGGAGTTTCTGAAATAAAAACTCCAGAAGTGGCTCTAGAGCTGGTTGGCGAAGATAGCCCCGTCCTCGTCAAGCCGACAGAAAGGGAAGATTATCTTTATGTAGTCATGCCGATTAAGGCTTCTTAATCTTTTTCTGGCTTAGTGAAAGTCTCTTTTGGGGAACCCTCTAAAGCTTTTTCCATGAAATTGTGGAAAATGGGGCCGGCTACTGTGGCTGCCGGCTGTTTTTCTGTCATCGGTTCGTTGTTGCTATTTCCAACCCAAACCCCAACAGCGATTGAAGGGGTATAACCCATGGTCCAGCAGTCCCTGAAGTCGTCGGTTGTGCCAGTTTTGGCTGCGACTTCGTAGTCTTCAAAATACAAGTGCGACCTCGGGCCGAACATGGGGGTTCTTGTTTCATTATCTGAGAGGATGCTGTTAATCAATCTGGCTGCTCCGCTGGGCAAGACCCTTTTTAGGGTTTTTTTGTTTTCTTCCAGAAGATTCCCTTTCTCGTCCTCAATTTTTAAAATGCTTACTGGCGGGACTTTTAGCCCATCAGCGGCGAAGACTCCGTAAGCTGAGGTCATTTCTAACAGCTTTACCTCTCCTCCTCCTAAAACAATAGCCGGGCCGTAAGAAGAGAGGGATTTAGAGAGAGTTGTGATTCCCATGTCTTTCGCAGTTTCGATACTCTCGGCCAGCCCCTTGAGGATTGTCTTCTCTCGCCCTAAAAAGTTATTAATTGTAAGAAATCCCACTTTGTCCTCCAGGCCGATTAAATAAAGGACCTTTATCGAGGGGACGTTTAACGATTGGGACAGAGCTGTCCTCAGGGGAACTTGTCCTCTGAATCTGCCGTCATAATTGCTGGGAGTATATTCTTTGTTGCCCCAGAGGCCAAAATTGGTAGCTTCGTCGCTGACCGTAACCTTATCATCGTAGCCTTCTTCAAAGGCAGTGGCGTAAATGAAGGGCTTGAAAGCAGAACCAGGTTGTCTGCCAGGAGCTGCCTTTGTCCCAATCGCGACATTAAATTTCGGATCGAACAAGCAGTTTACCCCGGAAATACATCCTTCTGGATAGGAGGGGGCATAGTAATCGCCAGTCCCGACGGTCATTGCCAGCACCTCTCCGGTTTTTGGGTCAATAGCTACCAAGGCCGCGTTAAAGGCATTATAATTTTTGTTCCTTTCTATGCCCTCTTTTACTGCTTTTTCAGCAGCCTGTTGCTTTTCCCAGTCTAAAGAGGTATACACCTGCAATCCTTTGCTCCTTAGGAACTCCTCGCTGTATTTTTCTTCGATTTGCTGTTTGACCCATAAGGTAAAATATGGAGCTTTGATTTGGATTGGCGTTTCGACAAACTTTATTTCCTCTTTTTCCAACTCTCCTAGGCCCTCTTTATCTAAAAAGCCTTCGGCTGCCATCCTTTCCAAGACATAATCCTTTCTTTCAAGCAGTTGGTCTTTGTTCGGCCCATAGGGGGATAGATAACTCGGCGCCCGAATCAAAGAAGCTAAAACAGTAGCTTCTGGCAGAGAAATTGCTGAGACAGGTTTCCCGAAATAAGTTTGGCTAGCCGCCTCCGCTCCATAAGAGTTTTGGCCGAAGGGCACCTGATTTAAATACCACTCCAAAATTTGGTCTTTAGAGTAACGGCGGTCTAGCTCCAAAGAGAGGATTACCTCTCTAACTTTTCTTTCGGCGGTTTTTTCTGTAGTCAAAAAAGCCGAACGAATCAGTTGCTGGGGGATGGTTGAGCCGCCATAAACCGGGCTGAGAAGCTGTAAATCAGATAAGACTGCCCTGGCGATTCCCTTAAAGTCTACTCCGAGATGGTGATAAAAATCAGCATCTTCGGCAGCGATTACGGCCTGTTTTAAGCTTTCTGGAATTACCTCCAGCGAGACCAAAGTCCTTTTTTCTTCGCCGTAGATTTCGTATAAAAGGTGCTCGCCCGAACGGTCGTAAATTTTAGTAGACTGGGGGAAGGGCCTTTCGGTGAATTTTTCTGGTCGCGGCAAGTCTTTAGCGTAATAGGCAAACAAAAAACCAGCCCCGAGCGAGCACAAAAGGAGCAAAAACGCCGCAATTTTTAAAAAGGAAGTTATTATCGTCCTTCTTCCTTTCCGAAAAGTTTTTCGATGGTATCTTCTTTCAGGCATGGCGATGAACTAAAGCTCATCTTCACCCTTCGCTCGGCTTCGCCTTGCTTGGGTTAGTAAATATATTTTACCCCGTTAGAAATTCTGAAACAATACTGGTTGACTGATCCCCTTAATCGGCATTTCTAACGGGGTTTATCACCCTTTTGTAATAAAAACAGCCCCTTTTCAACCCGAGGCTGTTCGTTTCGCACGAAAAAAGACCCCGAGGGGTCTTTTTTTATTCAACTTCTTTTTCGCCTTCTGGCTTTTCAGGAGTAGCCTCCTCTTTTTCAGGAGTAGCTTCCTCTTCGGTCTCAGAGGTGAAAGGAGTTAAAACTTTGTCTTCGTAAATCATGATTTTATTTTTGTTAATTAGGAGCTCCGCTTCAGGCGGAGCTGGGGTTGATATTCAATTGTTTTCGACCTTTTCTCCTGTTGGTGGCAGGAGAGGGTTCTACAAAAGGTATTATACGCATCTCAAAAAACCTGTCAAGGGGCGAGTTCGCCTTGGGCGAACGAGCTGGAAGATGAGATTCATCTCATCGCACGTTAAGCCGTATTTGCGCTTACTTTTTCTTTTCTGAACCTTCTTCTCTTTTTGTCCCAGCACCAAATTTCAATCGTCATCTCAACCCCGCTCTTTTTAAGAAAACTTTTTATCTTTTTTCTTTTAACAGAAGCATTGGGGAGGGTAGTTAGTTGAATTTTTTTCATCTTTTTCTTCTTGGCAGCCAATAAATCAATAATCCCGAAAATATCATTTTGTTTAAATCTTGCCCGAGAGGGATACCAGGTAGCCCAGCCCCCTTTGTTTAATATTTGAACCGCTTTTTTTCTGATGACGCTTTCAGAAGGCATAAATTTTATTACGTTTTCATAGACGATGAGAATTTTATTCTCATCTTCATCTTCGCTTCCTACGGAAGCTTGATATTAGAGTAAATTTCTTGGACTGCGTCATTTTCGTCCAAGGCTTCAAAGAGCCCTCGGCAAGTTTCTTTAATATTTTCTTCAACCGGAACCTCTTCCCTGGCCACCCAATCTAAAGAGGCCGACTCTGTCTGGATCCCTTTCTCTTCCAAATTCCTCTTTACTTTCTCTAACTCATCGGGCTTAGTATAAACATCCAGCAATTCCTCGCGCCAATAAATATCTTCAGCCCCTGCCTCTATGACTGCTATCTCTAATTCCTCTTTGTTCTTAAACTGGGAATTAGAAATTAGAAGTTGGAAATTTATCGTAATGCATCCTTTTCTTTCGAACATCCACTTAACTGAGCCTGGGTCTGCTAATTTTCCTCCACGGTTGTTCAAAATTTGTTTAATTTCTCCCAGGGTGCGTTTCGTGTTATCGGTAATTCCTTCAATAATAATAGCTAT
>MNWE01000035.1 GCA_001872265.1 Parcubacteria group bacterium CG1_02_39_15 | reverse complement strand
TGCCCGTTTTGTTTTCTACTTATTGAAATTGTCAAAAGAAGAAATTGGCAATTTGATTTCGGCTGTCGCTAAACTGAAGGAAAATGTAAAATTATGCAAATTATGTTTTCAGCCATTTGAGCCTTCGACAAGCTCAGGCCAAGAGGGTGAGTTCTGTGAAATTTGTAAAAATCCTGCCAGAGATAAGTCTTTACTTTGTATTGTAGAAAAAGAGTCAGACTTGGTTTCAATTGAAAAAATCAAAAAATATAACGGCCTCTATTTTGTGCTGGGAGGCACTGTTTCTACTTTGAGGAAAAAAGATGTCGAAAAATTGAGACTCGATGGATTAAAAGAAAGAGCTAAAAAGCCCGAAATTAAAGAAATTATTATTGCCATTAATCCAACTACCGAAGGGGAAGCCACCACTTTATATTTAGAAAGATTACTCAAGTCCTTAGGCAAGAAAATTACCCGCTTGGGACGCGGGTTGCCGATTGGAGCGGAGTTGGAGTACGCTGACGAAGAAACCTTATCGTCGGCTTTGGAAAGCCGACGATAGATTAGGTTTCTATTTTAGTTATTTCTATCTCGGTATAGGGCTGTCGCTGGCCCCTTTTTACTTTGTAGCGCTTCTTAGCTTTATATTTAAAAATAATAACTTTTTTAGCTCTGTTTTGTTTTAGGACCTTACCGATTACTTTTGCTCCCTCAACTGTCGGAGTCCCAATCTCCAATTTTTTGTTTTTCTCCAATAACAAAACATCATTAAAGGTGATTTCCGAACCTTCTTTTTTATCGATTTTTTCAATTTTTATTTTTTGGCCTGGCGAAACTAAATATTGTTTTCCACCAGTTTTTATTACCGCTAACATATTATTTTAGTTTTTTGGGCTCTTTAGTTTCTAATAACCTCTCGACTTTATCAGAAAATAAACTCAAGCGCTTCTCTGAGCTATCATAAGCAGAAACAGTATTCCTCAAGTGTCCTCCAAGCTTTCTAAAATCATCCATTAACCTTGCTGCGTCTTGGTTTATTTTATTTAATCTTTTTAAAATCTCTTGAGTTTGACGGGAAACTTGAGTGTCTTTAAACCAGTGCTCGATCGTTCTTAAGGTTAAATAAATAGTATTGGGAGAGGTCAAAATTACTTTTTTTGACCAGGCGTAGTTGGTTAAATCAAACTCTCTGCCAATATTATTAACTATTTCATAATAAACAGCTTCGGCCGGAATATACATTAAAGCAAAGTCGGTAGTGCTCTCGGAGGGGAGAATGTATTTTAGAGTAATTTCATTAATTCTATTTTTGACATCTTCAATAAATTTTTTTTGGAAGGCTATTCTTTCTCCTTCGGAGGCGGTCTCTATCATTTTAGCAAAATTTTCCGAAGGGAACTTAGAATCAATCGGCAAAACTCTACCATTCGGAAGCGAGAGGGCGGCGTCAACCCGCTCACCAGAAGAAAATAAATATTGAGTTTTATAAAGTTCCGCTGGGAAATGCTGAGAGAGAATGTGTTCCAAGGACGCTTCTCCCCACTGACCTCTTAATTTAGGAGCCTTAAATATTTCTTGAAAAGTAGAAACATCTTTAACCGATTCTTGGACTTGTCTTAATTCTTCTCTGATTTGGGTTGCCTCTTTGGTAAAAGAGGAAATTTGCTCGTGCATCTCCCGCGAAGAACCATTAACATCCCGACGAATCTCTGTTAATAAATCAGTTACTCGCCTCTCCAAGTCTCTTATTGACTCTGATTGCTTTTCGTCAATCCTCGACTTTTTTGACCAGAAAAAAAATAAACTTCCACCAACAATAATTAGAGCGATGAGAAGCAAGAGCGCGTCCATAAAATTATACTAACATTATATGGCGAGAATTTCAACTGCGACGAAGGTAATATAAGTTCCGAGTAAAAAGAGAGCTTCTTTTCTGGTGATTTTGCGATCGGTTCGGACAAAAAAGAGAAAAAACATAGCCGTGATTATCAGGAAAAATCTGGCGATGGCAAATGATGAAAAATCTTGAATCTCTATCGGGCAAATTATAGCAACAATTCCCAAGACTAAAGTGGTCGGGATAATAACAGCTCCCATCAAATCTCCTAAAATCATCCAACTTTCGCCTTTTTTAGCCGAAACAACAGCAAAATATATTTCAGGCAAAGCGCTGCCAAAGCCGGTGACTAGAAGCCCCATTAAAATAATTGATAGATTAAAACTTACCGCAAAGAATTGGGCGGAAATAATAATTCCCTGGGCGGCTCCGATAAGCAATATTATTCCAAGAACCACCTTGCCCAAATCTTTAATAAAGGTTTTAAACTCTTTGAAAGGCGGAACTCTATGAGTATTATAAACCTTTGTAAACCTTTCTTTTTTTGAAAAAAGCCAGAAAATATAAAAGGCAAAGAAAAAAATCAATAATAATCCTTCGATTCGCGAAAGGGTTCCATCTAAAATCAAAATTAAAGGCAAAATTGCCGCCACCATTGTAAAAACTGAAGTCGTCTGAATGGTTCGACTTTCGGCGGGCAGTCCTCCTTTGCTGAAAAAAGCAGCTAAAGCCACGGCAACTGTTAAAGCGACTAAATTATTTCCAGCAATATCCCCAAAAGAAAGTTGAGGAATTTTTTGAAGAGCAGATGAGATTCCGACAAAAAGATTGGGCAGAGAGGCAGCGAAAGCCATAACAAAAAAAGCAACCACAAATTCTTTCCAGCCCAAAAACCGGGCCATCCTCATCAAACCTTTTACTATCCATTCGCCGGAAAAATAAATTAAAACAATAGAAATTATAAAAATTAAAATGTAAATAATCATGATGTTTGATGTTTAACAATAAAATACCATTTAGTGGCTTCAATTAAAATTATATTAAGCAGTCCTAAGCCCAGAACGAGTTGCCAGTCAAAAGAATTTAAGGGAACAGTTTTCAAAAGTGTTTGTAAAGCAGGAAGATAGAGGCCGGTCAATAAAACTATTATTGCGAAAATCCAGGCAAAGATTAGAAAGCGATTGGCAAATAAATTTATTTGCCAGATATTTTCTCTAAGGCTTTTACAGGAAAATATATAAAACATTGAATCAATTGCCAATCCGGCAAAAATTATCGATCTGATATGGGAAATCTCATATCCAGAGAATTTCCAAAGCCAGAAAAATAGACCCACCAACAAAAAGTCAGTAATAATCCCGATGACAAAAATCAAAACTTTCATTTCGCTGGTCAAAAGCGGAGCGTTATGGCCAGCGGGTTTTCGTTTCATTAAGTCTTTTTCCTTTGGCTCAAAGGCCAGGGCTAAAGAGAGAGGCCCATCTTCAATCAGATTTATCCATAAAATCTGGGCGGCTAAAACCGGTAAAGGCCAGCCAGCCAAGATGCTTATTCCGACTAAAAGCACTTCAGTGAAGGCGCTGCAGAATAAATAAGCGATAACCTTTCTGATGTTATCAATTATCGCTCTTCCTTCCTCGATTGCTGCAATAATAATGCTAAAACTATCTGGCAAAAGAATTAAATCAGAAACTTCTTTAGCTACATCAGTGCCCGAACCTAAAGCAACTCCGATGTCGGCTCGCTTCAAAGCCGGCGCGTCATTAATCCCATCACCAGTCATTGCCACTACCTCTCCTCTTTCCTGCCAGGCTTCAATAATCCTAAGTTTGTGTCTTGGTTCAACCCGGGCATAAACTTGAGTTTCTTCCAATCTTTCGTCAAACTCTCTTGCTGAAAGTTGGTCTAAATCTTTTCCTTCCAGGATACTTTTTTCTTTGATTTTAAACCCCAGCTCTCGAGCAACGGCTTTGGCGGTTAACTTATGGTCGCCAGTAACAATAATTGGTTTCATTCCAGCTCGAACACAAATTTTCATTGCTTCTTTTACCTCCTTTCTCAAGGGGTCATTTAGAGCAATCAGTCCAACAAAAGTTAAATTTTGGCAATAATTGTCTAAATTATTGGAAAGCGGGAATTGGATTTTATTAATCTTGCGCCAAGCAGTTGCTACTACTCGGTAACCCTTCCCAGTCAGTTCTTCTAATTTTTGGTTGATTTTCTTTGATTCAGCTTGGTTTAGTTTGGAGATTTCCAATAATTTTTCTGGTGCTCCCAAAAAATAAAGGTAAAATTCGTTCCCTGACGTTTTATGTAAAGTAACTCCGTATTTTCTTTTAGGGCTAAAAGGAATTTCATCAACCTTGGGTTCTTTTTTTTCTAATTTTTCTCTTGAAAGCCCAGCTCGAATTGCCGCCACCAATAAAGCTTTCTCAGTCGGCCTGCCTCTTACCCGCCACTTTTTAACAACTTCTTTCGGGTTTTCAACGAAAGCCTCGTTACAGAGAAGGGCAATCTTTAGAGCCAGGTTTTTAGCAGTTTTTTTATTCTCAAGAGGAATAATTTCAGCTACTTCCATTTTTCCTTGGGTTAAAGTGGCGGTTTTATCGGTGGCGATAACTGAAGTGCTGCCAAGGGTTTCAGCTGCTAGAAGCTTCCTGACCAGCCCTTTTCTTTTTAAAATCCTTTGCATTCCTAAGGCCAAAATCACTGTCATGGCTACCGGCAGCCCTTCGGGGATAGCCGCTACCGCCACGGCTACGACCGTCGTAAATATTTGAATGAATTCTTGCCCAGTGGCTACCCCCAAAATAAAAATAAAAAGAGAAATAAAACCAATAACCACTCCAACTATTTTCGAGAAATTAGACAATTTTCTCTGATAGGGAGTTTTTTCCTCTTTGGTTCCCTTGACCATTTCCGCCACTTTCCCCACTTCTGTTTTTGAGCCGGTCTCCGCCGCCACCGCTTTGGCCTTTCCATCTTCTACAATTGTTCCCATATAGACCATGTTATCTCTATCAGCTAACGGAGTTTCAATTGGCAAAACCTCGCTTTTCTTTTTGGCTGGCAGCCATTCACCGGTCAAAGCCATTTCATTGGTTTTTAAATTATGATTTTCAATTATTCTTCCGTCAGCCGGCACCTTGTCTCCCGGATTTAAAATAAAAATGTCGCCAGGAACCAACTCTTGAGAGTCAACGATTTTAATATTGCCCTCTCTAATTACTCGAGCTCCATAGGTAACTGCTTTTTTAAGTTCTTTTAAGGCTTGGGAAGCTTTGTTTTCTTGAAAATAACCAACGACAGTATTTAAAAGAACTGCTCCAAAAATAACAATACTATCGGTAAAGTCTTTCAAGCCCAAAGTGATAATGCCAGCAATAATTAAAATATAAATCAGAGGACTTTGGAATTGAGCAAGAAAAATTCTTAACTGTGATAAGGGTTTTTCTTCCGGAAGTTTATTTTCCCCAGATTCTTTTTGGCGCGCCTGAACCTCCTTCTCGGTCAGTCCCTTTTCGGCATCAGTTTTTAGTATTTTAACTACTTCTTTTGCGTCTAAATTGTGCCAGCTAATTTTCGTCATTATTTTATTGTAACTAAAAAAGAGACCAGTTTAAAGCCCCTTTTTCTTTTTTCCCTCTTTCAAAAACCACTTAATTAACTATGCCATGGTATTACTAATGAAGTGCAATTATAAACCGAAATGTTTTTTAAAACTATTTTCCATTGGTATCTTTTCTGCCGTAATCAAGCAGACTTCTTTGTCGCTTAATCCAAAAAAATCTTTCAACACTTCGATTTCATCTCGACAGTCAAAGGCGTGCAACCAGACGCTTTTTTGAAAAAGGAAGAATCCCAGTTCTTTCAGTTTCGACCGAAAGGCATTTCGGTGTATTGATTTTAATTGAGCAATATCAAACAAAACAAGCCTCCACTTTTTGTCCCATTTTGCCGGCTTTTTAATTATTAAAGAGTCAATTTGCATATAGCCTGCGAGTTTTCGTCCTTCTGGAGTAAGGGAAATTTTGACCTCGTGTCCTCTTTGCTCCACATAAATTACATTTTTTCTTCTTAGTCTCGTAAAGGTATCAGAAAATTTTTGTTTTTGATATTTTTCTTGTTTTTTAGCTTTTCGAAACGCCTGCCAAACATTTATACCAAGATAGGGCGATGTTGCCGCGATACCAATTGCGCCAGCCATAAATAACCACCGAATAATATCTTTAGTAATTTCTGACCTCGGTTTTCTAAAATAATACTTATATTTTGTCATAATATTCTACTTAATTAATTATACCATGGTTTGTTTAATTAAGTAAAACCCTATTAAAAAAGACCTTAGGGTTACCACTTCGGTAACACCTAAGGTCTTTTATAGTAAACATAGTAGCCGACGATGGAGGCTACCACTTCTTCCAGTAATTTTACTTTCCTCTCGGAAATCGCTCGTCTTAGAGGCACTATTTTCTCTTGGTTTGATACTAACCAATCTAAGCCAGTAGAAGGCCCGGCAAGGTATTCAGTGTGATCCACTCGGGCTCCCAACTTCGCGCAAAACTCCCCTTGGTCTTCTTCTGTTTTGAATTTTTCCCAAGAGAGCTCTTCGGGTTCAATAATCCATTTAATCTCTTCGGGATAATATTGACTCAGTACCTGCTCTAGCCAGTTGTCATTCTGAGTCAGAAGTTGCTTTTTAGTAATGATGCCAGTCTGGTAGAGAGGTTGGGTTAATCTTTTAAGAAAGAGGTCCAAGGCGCGAGAATAAGGGTTGAAAAGGAATTCCTGGAATTCGTAAGCCCTGAGCAAGAGAAACCGGAAAAGGCATTCGGGTTGGGCAAAGAAGAATTCAGTGCGGTCGGGAGTAAATCGGATATCCTGCCAAATGTCCATAGCCAAAGGATGTTTAAGGCAGAAATCTCTTATTTGACATGGTCGTTCAAACCCAACATGATAACAATCTAGAGCAGTATAAGAGATTTTATCAATAACATCTAAGAGCTGGCCGAATACACCTTCTCCTCTTACCCAACTTTCAGCCGTGCCGAGATCAAAACCAAATCGTTTAGACCAACGTTTAATTAAATCATAATGTTCCAGCACCCAGCCGAAGTTTTCTTCTTCGTCTAGGTTTTTTGGATCAACCCGTTTGATAGAATCACCGCCAGCCGGAGTGGCAATATCGTGACAACCAGCAGTCAGTACCATCGGAGCCCTTTCTTTTTGGGAAAAGCCGTTCCGGGCCAGAATAACTTCTGTAAGGATAGCTACCAATAAAGAATGAATCCAGCGAGTATGATGAAATGTTGGTCTCAAATAAGAAATGCTTGCTTCTTTGTTCCATTCTTTTGGTCTTGGCGGCACCAAATATCCAAGCTGACTAATCCCTCCTAACCTGAGAAGAGGTGGAGAGTGACCAAACTCGTAGAACAATCCCTTTTCGTCTTCGTCAATATCAACATAAAAGTCGGTTGAGCTAAACGGGAAGGCTGTTTGCTCAAACCCGATGGCGTTTCCCCACTCGTCAACGACGTAAAGAAAACGGTTCCGTGGGATAATAAAGACTTCCGGATGACGGGGGTCGGCTAATTCAGAGAGAGAAATTTCTTTACCGAAACTAAGACGTTTTAAGTGTTTTCTGAAACTCCTTTCAAATTTGGGATGTTGCCCGAAACTGAAAGGAGCTGGCGGAGAAAGACTTAACAGTTTTTGTTGATCAATATCTGTCGGATGCATAGCGCCCTCCTTTCGCGTTTCGTTTATTAAATTTGAAAAGAGACTTTGCGCCGCCTACGGGATTTGAACCCATGATTTTCGGGATGAGAACCCGACGTCCTAGACCAAACTAGACGAAGGCGGCAGGAAAAGCGAAGGTGATGATCCGTTATTTTTTAGCTCTTTTTGCCTCTCTCTTCGCTTGTCTCTTACGTTGCTTCACCCTTTTAATAAGGGCTTCGAGCTTGTTATGCTGTTTATCAGCCAGATCCTGATTAACAACCCATTGGTTCAGCCCTATGAAATCCTGAGGAGTAAGGCCAATTTGGGGGTCTTTCTTCTGGCTGAGATACTTTTCTTCCCGTCGGCTAAGGTATTTATCGATTTTCCTCTTTCTCGATTCACTCCTTGCCCGTCTAAATAAGCAAATTAGGTGAATCTGAGTGAGTAAGAACCAATCACCTGACGAAAGCGAACTATTATCGGCAAGAATTCTTCTCACCCTATCGCCTATTGTTTGATTGGCGGCTGGTGACGGGACTATGGGCGCTGACACTGAAACACGATGGGGTTTCGTATTTTTTCTCATCTTCCACCTCCTTTTGGATCATCACCTTCTTTGACTAGAGCTATTTTTTAATTTAACATAAAATTTGAGTTTTGTCTATTCTTTCTAAAAATAAAGCCGTCCCTTTTAGAGCGGGACGGCACATAAATAGAACGTAAACTTTAAACTTGTTTGAATACATTATCGGTCCGACAATAAGGACATTGTACCGTAACACTACAGCCGTTATTTTTACTCCCCTTTTTTGCTTTAAATTTCTCTCCGCATTTACGACAAGTTAACCGCTTCTCTCCGCTAGAGTCAGAATTGTTCCTTTCTTTTCTTGCCATGCTTGTCTTGACTCCTCCTTCTTTACAAGTCTTATATTATTACCCCATATTAAGTTGTTGAGGTGCTACAGTCGATGAAGCTAATGCTTCATCTCCACCCTTCGCTCGGCTTTGCCTCGCTCGGGCAACAAAAGAGCTGATCCTTTGGGATCAGCTGAATTTTCTTGCTTAGAAATCTTTACAAAAAAACTCAGCTGGTCCCCTGGTCAGCTCCTTTAAAAATGAAATAAGTTCTGGATATCAATTTTTCCATACTTTTATTTAAAATATGACGAATTTTTGCTTAATTTATTACAATTTCTTTGACGATTTTATCCATTTCCATCTCTTTTGAACCATCTACCAAAATTAAGTCCCCTTCTCTAATTTCGTCCTGAAGCTTCAATTTACCCTCATCTATTATATCAAATTGGAAAATCTTTTCAAGGGGCATGCCTTTATTTTGAGCACCCTGGGCAATAAACTTTGCTCTGGAGCCGAAGGTAAAAAGCAAATCAGCTTTTTTAGCTACTCTTTCCCCTATCGCCTCATGGGCTTCAATGGTATATTTCCCAACTCCCATAACGTCTCCTAAAACCGCCACTTTTCTTGTGTAGCCAGGAATAATCCCCAGAGTTTCAATTGCCTCAATCATTGAAGATACGGTTGCTGATTGAGAGTCGTCCAAAATCCGGCTGTGTTTTATTCCTTCAATCACTCTCATCTTGCCAGGCAGCGATTGGTACTTTTTTAATGCCTGAGATATGGCAACTAAATTTAGATTAAAAATACTGCCTACAGAAGCTGTAGCCAGGGCAGCATAGATTTGTTCCTTGCCAAATAGCCCATCTAACCAAATCGGAACGATATTCCCTCGATAATTAACTTTAAAATTTGTTCCGGTGTCTAACTTAATGTCGGTGGCCCGAAAATCAGCATTCTCTTGGAAACCAAAGGTTGTTTCCTTTAAATTGGTTTCGTCTTTTATTTCTCTGACCGTTTCGTCGTCAAAATTTAATACCAAATAACCCCGAGCCGGCATTGCTTTGGATAGAGCCCGAATTTTTTCATCGCCTCTTTCACCGGCAAAAAAGACTTTATCTGGCGGGATGTCGCCAAAATGGGTTATTACTAATACTGGCAAAGAAGAATTAGCAATCAAGAACTTAATTTCGTCAAAGCTTTCAAGGTTAGTCTCAAAAATTAAAACCTCCTTACCAACTTTGAAATGCTGGTTTAAAACCTGAAAAATAGCTTCCTTGGTAGTCTGGCGGCCATTACCAACTACAACCACCACCTTTGGTTTTTGAAAAAGAATTTTAATTTTTGAAATAAAATTCAGCATAAGCCTAATCGTAGTCTGGCGGAATTTGATACTGATGGATGATGTGTTCAGCTAAGTCGTGGAAAATAGGGACGGCTGAGTATTCAGCTGTCTTGGTTTTGGGATTATTAAGTTTTACCAGAATTAAAAATTGAGGATTAAGGGCCGGAGCAAAACCGACAAAAACTTGAATCGTTTTTTCAGAATAACCCTGTTTATTAATTCCTAAAGCAGAATAGGAAACCTGAGCGGTTCCGGTTTTCCCCGCCACATAGTATCCGGGAATCCGGGCTGATTTGGCAAAGCCGTTTTCCACCACGCTAATCAGCATTGCCGCCAATTGAGAACTTGTTTTAGAGGAAATAATGGATTCAAAAGCTTCGGGTTCTTTATTCTGCTCTACTAAATAAGGGGTAACCAATTTGCCGCCGTTAGCAATGGCCGAGTAAGCCCGGATTAATTGGATCGGGGTCATTTCGATCCCTTGACCGAAGAAGGCAGTAGCAAAATTAATTTCTCTGCCTTGTTTAAACTCTTTGTTCTCCGGGCAGGTTTCTTCAAGATCAATGCCGGTTGGCTCAAATATCCCAAATTTCTCAATATATTTTTTAAAAAGCTCTCCGCCGAGTTGCCTCCCGGCAAAAACGGCGCCAGTATTAATTGATTTTTCCAGAACATTGGTCATGGTAAGCACGCCCGGATAAATTCTTTGTTCGTAATTATAAATAGGCCAGCCACCGATTTCAATTATTCCCGGGTCAGTATAGGTCGTTTCGGGAGTAACTTTTTCTTCATTTAAGGCAGCGGCCATAGTGATTGGCTTGAAGACCGAACCTGGTTCAAAGATTTTTTGGGTAGCTCCATTTTGAAAAATTTTTAAATCGCCCGCCGTCGCATATTCTTTATATTGATTGGGGTTAAAATTGGGGAAATTAGCCATGGCCAATATCTTTCCCGAGTATGGATCTATGACAATAATCTGGCCCTCTTCTATGTCCAAATTTTCTTTTGCCCCTTCTAATAATTTTTCGGCTAAGAACTGGATATCGTAATCAATAGTCAAAGTCAGGTCGGTTCCTTTGCTGGATCCTTGGAGGGCTGTATCGTAATATTCTTCCAAGCCGTATTGCCCAGAGCCCTCAGCCCCTAAAAAGCCGACGACTTGAGAAACCAAACCTTCTTGGGGGTAGTATCTGCCGCGTTCTTCACCGATAAAAATACCGTCTAAATTGTTGGTTTTTAAAAGCTCTACTTCTTCCTGGCTTAGTCTATTTTTAATCAAAGCATATAAGCTTTCTCCTTGAAGTTTTTCTAAAATAAAATTTTTATCAAAACTAAGAATTGAACTTAAAATGTCAGCAGTTTTTTCTGGTTCTTTGACTTTTGGGGGAGAGGCAAAAATTAGTGGCCAGTTCCAATTTATGGCCAGAGTCTCTCCATTTTTAAAATAAATTTCTCCTCGCTCAGTTCGAATTTCTTCTGGAAGAATATGAAGCCCCTGAGCCAAGGCCTTATAAAAATCGCCCTGAAGCACCTGAATAAAAAAAAGCTTGCCCAGAAGAGCTGCCGAAAACAAGAAAATAAGAAAAAAGACTAAATTAATCCGCCACTTCATTGCACCAAGCCTGGGTTTGCCGCCACAGGTTTAAATATTTGAATATATTTTACCTGTTTTACTTTTTCAAAACTTTGACTTTGGAGATAATTGTTTATGTTCGCTAAGGAGCCGGCCTTGGAGAAGTCAATTTTTAAAGCTTCGTTTTCTTGAGTAAGCGCTTCCAGATTTTGCTTAGATTGTTGGTTAAGATAAAAATCTCTGGTAAAGATATTGATTTGAAAAATATAGAAAATTACCAGAAAGACCGCGGCGGCGAAGGCTAAAGTCCAAAATAATTTTAAATTAAGACTTAAAGGGAAGGTATTTTTGGTCACGATTTTTGCCCCACTCGCAGCTTAGCAGAGCGGGAGCGGGGATTAATTTTAATTTCTTCTAAAGATGGCGCAATCGGCTTTTTTGTTAAGATTTCTATTTTTCTTTCTTGTAAAAAGTTTTTAACAATTCTATCTTCCAAAGAGTGGAAGGAAATTACAGCCAACCTTCCTCCGTTCTCTAAGGTTTTCAAAGCCTGGCTCAAACCTTTTACTAAATTATTCAGCTCGTCATTTACGGCAATTCTGAGAGCTTGAAAGGTTTTGGTGGCTGGATGTAATTTTTTATGGTGAAATCTTTTTGGTACGGCTTTTTTAACAAGCTCAACCAAGAGAGAAGTTGTTTTAATCGGTTTAATTTTTCTGAACTCAATAATGTTCTTGGCAATTTCCCTGGCAAAGCTTTCTTGGCCGTACTCCCTTAAGATTTTTTCAATTTCCGGCGCCGACCAGTAATTTACTATTTTTTCAGCTGTCAGGGGACTCTCTGGGTTGTACCTCATGTCTAAGGGCTCCCGTTTTAGAAAGCTGAATCCCCTACCCGATTTTTCCAAGTGCCAGCTGGACATTCCCAAGTCAAAGAGAATTCCTTTTACCAATTTAAAATTTTCCTTTTTAACAATCTCTTCTAAATTAGCGAAATTATCGCAAACAAGAATCAATCTTTTTTTATATTCGATATTCGATATTCTACATTCTATATTCTTAATCATTTCAGGGTCTTGATCTATCCCTAAGACTTTTCCTCTTGGTCCATTTTTCTCTAAGATTGCCAGAGTATGGCCGGCTTCGCCGATTGTGCAGTCAATAAGATTCTCATTGGGTTTTGGTTCTAAATATTTAATGACTTCTTTTTGAAGAACAGGTATATGAACCATTTAGATTCCCAGCTCTTTTAATTTTGATGCTAGGTCCTCCACTCCTTTTTCCATTTTCTTTTCGTAAATATTCCACTTTTGAGCATCCCAGATTTCCAAGCGATTATAGAGGCCGCAAATAATAACATTCTTTTTTAGTCCAGCGTATCCTTTTAAATATTCCGGGATAAGAACCCTTCCCAATCCATCTACTCCCACTGCCATTGCGCCCGATAACATAACCCTGGCAAAACCCCTGGCTTCGGTTTGACTAAGAGGCAGCTTCCCCAATTTGTCTGACATCACCCGCCATTCTTTTAAAGGATAAACAATCAAGCAGCTGTCCAGGCCTCGAGTAACAACGACGGTTTTTCCCAATTCCTTTCGGAATTTAGCTGGTAAAGCCAGTCTTTTTTTAGTATCAATAGTATGTCGATATTCGCCTATAAACATGTGAGTTTTCCACCACTTTGACTAGTTTTCCCACAATTATCCACAATTATCCCCTACACTATCTTTATATCCCACTTTATAGGGTTGAGTCAACCAAAATACACCACTTTGATTTCCCGAACAAAACCAAAACTTATGCACACATTATCCACAGTAGCCCAAGTTAAAAGCGGTAAAATGAAAATTTTACCGCTTTTATTAAAGAGTTAACTAAATTCTTAGTTTATAGCCGACTCTGGATAAATTTCACTCGTTTCTTAATAGACATAACTGGAACAAAAATAACTTTATATCCAAGCTGCTTATAGGTTTGTTTCAGGAATTGGTTTAATCTCTTAGCGGTCTGAGAATCTTCTGTCCTAGCATAGTCTTTAATAAGTGGAAGTTGCTCCATGAAGAAAACTTTTTCATATTGACCTTTCTGGCAAACATCCAGAACCTCTTTTGGATTAAGGCCGCAAATTTGGTAATAAGCTGCGCTGTCGGGAATTGCCCTATCAAAGAAAATTATTTGGTTTCCGGATAACTTATTTTCCACCCTGAGTTTTATTGCTAATACCTTTTGTTGGAACTCTCTTTCGTTTCTTCTAATCTCTTCAATGGTTTTTCCTACTGCCATTTCCTCGTCAATTAAAATACGAGCAGCGTCGGGAATAGTCTTATAGCCCATTTTTTCAAAACAAGAAAGAACAGTGCTTTTACCAGAAGAAAACCCTCCTGTTATTACATACCAATCCGATTTGCTGTTCATTTCTTTACCATAACGTAAAGAGAGCAAGGCTTCAACCTTGCTCTCGTCATGGTTTTATTAAGTATTCTGGTGGATACCTATCGCGGGCTTCCTTTTTTACTCTGAGCAGAATTTCTTCTTCTCTTGAGCTTAGGGCTAGCCGAGGAACTGGCTGTTCCTTAATAGAGTTAGTCGCCAAACGATACAGCGCTTCAATCTGGACCCGATGTTCGATTTCAATAAGTCGTTTTGCAGCTTCCTCCGGACTCTCGTTGGGCAAAAGGTCTTCGTACTGAAGATAAATTACGCTGCCTTCGTCATACTTTGTAGCTACTCGCTGGCAGAAAACAGGTATTGGGCGTTGTTCCCCTATTAGTTCGCAAAATCGCATATGGGTATAAATTCTTCGTACGCCATGCATCCATTTTCCGCCAGGCCCCAAATGTTGGTTGAGACCATTATAGCATTCAACCACTTCAAGTGGAGTAAGCGGCATCCAGCCAAGCTGATGAAAAAAGTCTGGTCTGTATTTATCCAATATCTCCAGCAGACCTTTTCCCCATCTCCACGTATCAGGATGCACTACCCATATATTGCTTTTAGAAAACCCTTTTCTTTCTGCCTTTAATCTTCCGGGAGCCAGTGGGCTACTAAAAATGAGAGCGACCGTTTCCGCCAATCCGTATAACCTACCACCAGGACTCTCTGCTTTAAGTATGGCTGAGTTTGTTGTTCCTTGGCCTGAAATAAGATTTACCACTCTAAGCATGTTAAAGCCCCATCCTTATTTGGATTCCATGTCTTGTTAAAGCTTTTCTGCCAATGTCTTGGCGATAATGGACTTTCTCCCAGGTTATCTGGGGGATTACTTCCTGATAGGCCCGATCGATAACAGTGGGGATATTTTTTCCCCGCACGGTAACTCCCAGCACCCGGCCGCTATTGGTTTTCCAGAGCTCGTTTTCTAAACGGGTGCCAGCATGAAAAACCTCTACGCCTTCCATACCCGCTACCTTATCCAGACCTTTTATTTCTTTCCCTGGTTCGTAGCTACCGGGATAACCGCCAGAGGTCATCACCACGCAGATGGCGGCGCCGTCAAACCATTGGACCTTCTCGTCGGTCACCCGAGCGTCAGCGAAGGGTAAAGAAGAAGGTTTATCTTCTTCGCCCAGTTTTCCGTCGGCAATTGCTACAAGAACAGGAACGATATCGCTCTGGAGTAAAAGAACCAAGGGCTGAAGTTCAGGATCGCCGAAGCGAACGTTGAACTCCAGGACCATAGGTTTTGGGCCCTCCGGAGTGGGCACAATCATCAACCCGACATAGAGAATTCCCCTATATGGCCTTCCTTCCTTTCGCATTCCGTCCAGCGTGGGCTCAACAATGGTCTTCATAATTACTTTTGCTAATTCTGGAGTGACAACCGGGGCTGGAGCATAAGCTCCCATGCCCCCAGTATTAGGCCCTTCGTCATTGTCATAGACCGGTTTGTGGTCTTGAGTGGCCAAAAGCGGAATAGCTGTCCAGCCGTCAGTCAAGACCATAAAAGTGGCTTCCTCACCGACCAGGAATTCTTCCACCACTACCTTATTGCCGCTCTCTTTGAACTCTTTGTCAATCATAATTCTTTTGATGGCCGTGACGACCTCCTCTTCTGTTTTGCAAGGAATGACACCTTTGCCAGCAGCCAGGCCGTCGGCTTTGATAACGCAAGGCAGGTTGGCTATGGCATACTTTGTAGCTCTTTCCGGGTCGTCAAAAACCATGAAGTCGGCCGTAGGAATGCCGTTTCTTGCCATAAACTCTTTGGCAAACACTTTGCTGCCTTCAAGTTGGGCTGCTTCTTTGGTGGGCCCAACGATTTTCAGGCCCATTGCTTCAAAGCCATCAACAATTCCAGCCACCAAAGGAGCTTCGGGGCCAACCACGGTGAGGTCAACCTTGTTGCTCTTGGCAAAACCTCTTAAGCCCCATAGGTCGTCTGCTTTTAATTTTGGCAGGCAATGAGTCTTTGGCCTTTGGCCAATCCTGTCGTTTCCCGATGCGCAATAAACCCGAGAAACCAGCGGACTGCGACTAATCAGCGTTACTAAAGCATCTTCTCTGCCACCGCTGCCAATAACTAGGACTTTCATTTGGTCTTTCATTGCTGTTTTTACCTTCCTTTCTGAGTATTCGATTGTCCAAAGGACTAATCTAACAAAATAGAGGGCAAAATACCCTCCGCTGCTTTTAGAATAGCTAAGAATTGGAAACAGGTCAAGAGTTAACCTTTAACTTAAATTCTTCGGAGTCTACTTCTACCCTATCCCCTCTTTTTATTTTCCCAGACAAAAGACCCGAGGCCAAAACGTTTTCTATTTTATCTTGAATTACTCTTTTCATTTGCCTGGCCCCAAAGGTGGGGTCGTATCCCAACTCAACCATTTTTTCTTTGAGAGATTCAGTAATTATAAACTCAATATCTTTTTGCTCTAAGTTCTTTTTTAAACTTTTGAGCAGCAATGCGGCTATATCTAAAAGATTTTCTTTGGTTAGCGGTTTGAACACTATTACTGCGTCAAATCTATTGATAAATTCTGGCCTGAAAATGCCTTCTTCAAAAAGATAGTCTAAAAGCTTTTCTTTTACTCCTGACCACTCCACTTTTTCACGAATAGCTTTAAGGATTATTCGATAGCCGGCATTGGAGGTGGCAACAATTATTGAGTTTTTGAAATTAACTTTTCTGCCCAGACCGTCGGTTAAATGGCCCTCGTCTAAAACCTGTAAAAATAGATTCAAGACGTTAGGATGGGCTTTCTCTATTTCATCCAAAAGAATTGAAGAAAAGGGGTTTTCCCTGGCTTTTGTGGTTAGCAATCCTTCCTCGCCGGGCGAGCCAATCAGCCGAGGGATATCAGAAACGCTCTGGAACTCTGACATATCCAGTCTTATCATTTTTGATTCAGAGCCAAAATAGATTTCGGTTAATGCTTTTGAGGTTTCAGTTTTTCCTACTCCGGTCGGCCCCAAAAATAGGAAGCAGCCCATGGGGCCTTTTCTGGTGGTTACTTCTGCTCGAGCCCTTCTTAAAGCCGCCGAGATTTCATCTACCGCCTCTTCTTGATTAATAATTCTTTGATGGATTAAATTTTCTAAATTAAGTAAAATTTCTCTTTCTTTAATTTCTATTTCTCCTATTGGGATTTCCACTTTTTCTGAAATAATTCTGGCTACATGTTTTGGCAAAACCACTCTTTCCTTACCTTGAGAAACATAAACCGCAATATCATCTAACAACTCCATTGCCTTCTCGGGAAAGGGAGTGGCCGGCAGATATTTTGAGCAGTAGTTGATAATGTCGCGAATAGCTTGATAAGAAACAAAAATTTTATATTTATATTCTAACAAAAGAGATAAATCCTCCAGAAGCATTAAAGTTTCTCTTTCTGAGATTTCATCAACCTCAACTTTTCCGAATAAAGCCAGGAGTGAGGGATTTTGTTCAATGTTTTTGTGGAGACCTTCATAGGTAGTGATAGCCACCACTTGAAACTGAGGAAGAGACAAGAAAGGCACTAAAACTCCGGAAATATCAATCATCCCCGGCTTCAGGGTTTTTTCGCCAACAAAGTTATGAAACTCATCAATAACTAAAATAATGTTTCCGGCTGCCATCATTTCCCTAAAGATGGCATCTAGAATACGGCCAACGTCCTCGAAGCTTTCAACTTGAGCTAATAAAGACGTTAAATCTAATTGAACTATTCTTTTGTAATTTACTTCGGGCAGGCTTTCGCCCAAAACCGATTTTTTGGCCAAAGCTTGAATCATACTTTTCCTGCCCGAGCCCGGTTCCCCCACTATCAAAACATCATTATTGCTTTCTTTTCTGGCTAAAATCCTTTCCATTGCTTTAATTGCCTCTTTATGGCCAATTATTTCTGGGAAGCCCTGTTTTTTTACCGTTTCGGATAAATCAATCGAAAGCTTATCAAGGGTGGGAGTAAAACCGGCTGTCCATTGTTTAGCTAAGCTTCCCCGTTTAATTAAATTTTTCCATTCCCAGAATTTTTTATTTTCTTCAACCCTCTTTTTCAATGATTCTAACCACCAGGTTAAATTTTCAACGTCCTGAACTCTGAGATTAGCATCAATTAGTATCTTCCTAAAAATTAGATCGTGTTTAGATACCGCAGTTAGCATATCTCCTATTTCCACTCTTTGGTGTTCTTTTTTCTCCGCAATTTTTAGCGAGTCTAAAATAAGCGCTTGAAATTCTATTGAGGGTTCTGTTTTTGCTGCTTGGTTAGGAATTTTCTCCAGAAATTGTTTTAGAATTTTCTTTATATCTTTTACGCTTAAGAGAGACCGATTGAACACAAAATTAAGTTCGGGATTATCTTTTAGAAGGTGGTAAAAAAGGTGAGTAGAATTATTTTTTGCTTTCCAAACCGCTTTAGCCACTTCAAAACTTAAAAACTCAGCTAAATTAAATCCTTCGGGATTAGAAATAGCGGTTTTAAGTTCAGTTTTTAGCTTCGGTTTTGACAGCTTTGAATCGAAAAAGAGCAGTTTTATCCAAAGAGCAACCGTAAAGGTAAGAAAAATTATAGATAAGCCGAGCAAAAGCGAAAGAGTCGGCTTGTTAAGGGCTTCAGCCAAAAAGCCATAGAGAAAGACCAGGAAAACCAAAACGAAGACAATCAAAAATACCTTATTTAAAGATTTTGCCCATTTAAACCATCTACCCCATTTTACCGCCTGATAAATCCCTGCCGTTTTTAAATTAAACATACTGAACGCAGCGAAGCGTCCCACCCTCTATGCTATATGTATTAATTTTCCTATGCTTAGGGGGCGGGGTTTCGCTTCGCTTATATTAAAACCTTAACGCCGAAAATAAAGCCGGCAATTAAAAGAGCTGGTAAAACTAACCAGCCAATAAAAACAACAGCTCCAGCAAAAAGCGTAAAAATTTCTACCAAAATGCCAGCAATGATTAAAAAACTTCTTAAGGTCGCCCCAATAAGACGGAAGATTAAATTAGAGAAAGCGGCTTCTAAATATTTTCCCAAATCAAATCCCCTACCATGAAGCACTTGATATCTGCGCCAGGGCGAAAAGAAAGTTCGGACGAGCAAAGGGACAGAGAAATAATTTAAGTTGAACTTTAAAAAGTTTTTCCAAGCCTTCAAAATATTTACTGGCATTTCTAAAAACTGCCAGGAAAGATATTGAAGAAAAATACTTTGCATTAATATATTATACCACTCCATCAGGGCACGGCAAAATAAAAACCGTGCTTTCAGCACGGATTTAAAAAAAGACTACCTTTTCTTCGCCTTCTTCGCGTAAGCAGATTTCTCCAATCACCCAATGGTTTTCGCCCAGCGCTTCTCGAACTTTCCCAGTTTCTTCGAAAGGAACAATTAATACCTTTCCTACTCCAAGATTGAAGACTTTCCGCATCTCTGGCCAGGAAACATTTTCAATTTCCTGGACCATTTTAAAGATAGGCGGAATAGGCCAGCAGCAATCAATCTTAGCGCATAAGTTGTCGGGCAAAAGTCGGGCAATGTTATCAATTAATCCGCCACCAGTGATATGGGCGATTCCGCCCAGATTGAACCGTTGAACAATTGGATACACTTGAGAGAAATAGCATTTATGGATTTTAAGCAATTCTTCTCCCAGCGTGCAGTCCAACTCCTCAATGTATTGATTAAGTTTCAGTCTGGCAGTTTTAATCGCCCTTCGGACTAAGGAATAGCCGTTGGTATGCAAGCCGTTGGAAGGTAAGCCCAAAAGCACGTCGCCTTCAGCTATTCTGGAGCCGTCAATAACTTTCTCTCTTTCTACTATTCCAAAGATGGCTCCTACTAAATCATGCCTGTCTTTCCGATAAACGCCTGGCATTTCCGCAGTTTCGCCGCCAATCAGGGCGCAGCCTACTTCTCGGCAAGCTACAGCTATACCTTTAACGATGTTTTCAAGTTTTTCTGGCGTTAATTTAGCAGAAGCTACGTAATCAAGAAAAATTAAAGGTTTAGCGCCCGATGTCAAAATGTCATTGACACAATGGTTAACTAGACATTGACCAACCGTGTCAAATATTCCCATGCTCTCGGCAATCATCATTTTAGTGCCTACGCCATCAGTACTGAAGGCAAAAACTGGTTCCTTGTATTCCTTTAACTCGGGAATGGTAAATAATCCGCTAAAAAGCCCGATATCGCTAACCACTCCAGGAATAAAAGTAGACCTCACATGAGCTTTGATTCGTTCCACAGCTTCGGTAGCAGCATCAATATCCACCCCTGATTTCTTATAGGCATCGTTCATTATCTATCTGGCCCTCCTTTCACATAGTTTTTACAAATGTCTATTGTGATTTTACTAATAATTTGTTAAAGTGTAAATAGGTCGTTCACGTTGTTCAAATTAAGGAGGGACAACGTTTTTTATTTAAGTACCTTAATAACTCTATCTTTGGATAGA
>MNWE01000020.1 GCA_001872265.1 Parcubacteria group bacterium CG1_02_39_15 | reverse complement strand
CAAACTCTGACTCGCTTGCCTTTAATTCGTTTTTAATTTGTTTGACTCGGGCATCAATCTCTTCTTTTTTTCCTCTCCCCTCAATAATGGTTGTTTTTTCTTTTTCAGCCACAACTTTTCTCGCCCGGCCCAATTGCTTTAATTCAACGTTTTCCAATTTTAGTCCCAACTCCTCGGAAATCACCTGGCCGCCGGTCACCTGGGCGATATCTTGAAGCATTTCTTTTCTTCTGTCGCCAAAACCCGGAGCTTTGACTGCTAAAGCATTAAATATGCCCCGAAGTTTATTAACCACTAAAGTCGCCAAAGCGTCGCCTTCCACTTCCTCGGCAATAATCACCAAATCCTTCTTGCCTGTCTGGGCCACTTTCTCCATTACCGGTAAAATTTCCGTCAAAGCCGAAATCTTTTTGTCGGTAACCAGAATATAGGGTTCCTCTAAAGTTGCCTCCATTCTTTCTGCATTAGTAATCATATAAGGGGAAATGTATCCTCGGTCAAACTGAAGGCCTTTAACAATTTCTCTTTCCAAGCCAAACTTCTTTGACTCTTCAACCGTAATCACTCCGTCCTTCCCGACTTCGGCAAAAACACTGGCAATAAGGTTGCCGATTTCTGGGTCCAAAGCGGCAATGGTAGCCACCTGAGCGATTTCTTCTTTTTGAGAAATCGGTTTGGAATTGGCTTTCAAATTTTCAACAACGAGCCCGACTCCTTTTTGAATCCCTCTTTTTATAGCCAGAGGGTCAGCTCCGGCAGCCACATTTTTTAGGCCTTCGGAAACTATTGCCTGGGTCAGCACCATGGCAGTGGTCGTTCCGTCGCCAGCAATATCTGAGGTTTTTTCGGCCACTTCCTTCATAATTTCTACTCCCAAATTTTCAACCCTGTCTTCCAATTCCACTTCTTTGGCAATGCTTACTCCGTCATCAGAAATTTCCGGAGCTCCAAACCCTTTATCCAAAACAACCAGTCGGGCCTTGGGCCCTAAGGTAACCTTGACTGCATCGGTTAGTTTGTCGATGCCCGCCTTCAATTTTTTTCGGGCAGCTTCACCAAATAAAATTTGTTTAGCCATAATGCTTTTGCTCCGCAAAAGAAATTCCAAGCACCAAATTCCAAATTACAAACTATATGTGTTTTGAATTTTGGAAATTAGAATTTAGAATTTATTTGGGATTTGTTATTTGTAATTTGGGATTTGCCATTTTGGTTCATTCCAAAATGGCTAAGATATCTTCTTCTTTTGCGATTAAGTATTCTTTGTCTTCGACCTTAATTTCGTTCGGGCCATATTTGGTAAATAAAACTTTATCGCCCGGCTTTACTTCCACGGGAATGTGTTTTCCGGTTTTATCTCGCTTGCCAGGGCCAACTGCAATTACTTTTCCCTCTTCCGGCCTTTCTTTCTCGGCGGTTTCGGGAAGCAAAATGCCAGTTTTAGTTTTTTCTTCTTCTTTGATTGGTTCAATTAAAATGTAGTCTGCTAAAGGTTTGATTTTCATACTTTTATGGTTTTTATTATTAACTTTTTTATTTTAATACTAGGCAAAATTTTGTCAAGGTATCGCCCAGTATAACTTTTTTTATTTTTGATAATTTCTGATGGCTTTCCTTCGGCCACAATATAGCCACCCGCCTCCCCGCCTTCGGGACCCAAATCGATTACCCAATTTGAATTTTTTATTATATCTAAATTATGTTCAATTACTAAAACTGTATTGCCTCTGCCTACTAACTCTTTTAATACATATAATAATTTCTTAATATCGTCGGGGTGAAGGCCGGTGGTCGGCTCGTCTAATATATATAATGTATTGCCGGTTGCCTTCCGAGACAATTCAGTGGCTAATTTTACTCTTTGAGCTTCGCCGCCAGACAGAGAGGGAGCCGGCTGCCCCAATTCGACATACCCCAATCCTACCTCATTTAAAGTTTTCAATTTTTGATAAAGTCCAGGGATATTTTTGAAAAAACTCAAAGCCTCTTCCACTGTCATTTCAAGAACTTCAGCGATATTTTTCCCTTTGTATTCTACTAATAAAGTCTCTTGATTAAATCTTTTGCCCTTGCATTCCGAACATTGTTGATAAACGTCAGGCAAAAAATACATTTCAATTTTAATTTGCCCCTGGCCTTCGCAGGCCTCGCAGCGACCGCCTTTAACATTGAAAGAGAAGCGACCCGGGCTATACCCTCGAACTCTGGCTTCTTTGGTTTTGGAAAGAAGGTCTCTGATATAGGAAAAAGCGCCAGTATAAGTAGCAGGGTTTGATCTGGGTATCCGGCCAATTGGCGACTGGTCAACTAAAACTGCTTTATTTAAGTGCTCAATGCCTAAAATTTCTTTATATTCGCCAGGTTCTCCTTTGGCTTTGTAAAATTTTCTCATTAGGGCCTTAGCCAAAATATCATTCATCAAACTGCTTTTCCCCGAGCCCGAAACCCCAGTAATACAAACAAACTTGCCCAGCGGTATTTTCACATCGATATTCTTTAAATTATGTTCTCTCGCGCCTTTAATTATTAAAATTTTTTGAATTTGGGATTTGGAATTTGTTTGTAATTTGGAATTTGTAATTTGGGATTTTATTTCCACTTTTTTTCTCCCCGACAAATATTCTCCAGTTAAAGTATGACTTTTTAATAATTCTTT
Source organism: Parcubacteria group bacterium CG1_02_39_15 (assembly GCA_001872265.1). Taxonomy (GTDB): domain Bacteria; phylum Patescibacteriota; class Minisyncoccia; order Minisyncoccales; family Paceibacteraceae; genus Paceibacter. The sequence goes on along the minus strand of MNWE01000020.1, from coordinate 9,223 downwards.
CGGTGTGCCTTGAAAAGTGATATGTCCGCCGTGTTTCCCGGCGCCAGGTCCCACATCAATTACCCAATCAGCTGCTCGAATGGTTTGAGGATCGTGTTCTACCACAGCAATACTATTACCCAAATCTCTTAATTTTTTTAGAGTTTCAATTAATCTTGACTGGTCTCTGGCATGAAGACCAACTGATGGTTCATCTAAAATATATAAAACTCCGGTTAGTTTTGAACCAATCTGGGTGGCTAGTCTAATTCTCTGCTCCTCTCCTCCTGCTAAGGTGGAAGCTTTCCTGTCTAAGGTCAAATAATCCAGGCCCACATCAGCCAAAAACTGCAACCTGTTAATTATTTCTTTAATAATGGGGCCAGCGATTTTTATCTTTCCCTCTGAAATTCCATTTTTGCCACGATCGTGGCTTTTTTGACTTTTTTCGAAAAATTCTTCTGCCTCATTGATTGGCATCGATACTACTTGGTCAATTGATTTTCCAGCTACTGTCACAGAAAGGACTTCGGGTTTCAATCTTTTTCCCTGGCAAACCTCGCACTGTTTTTCAAGCATATATTGCTCAATTTCCTGACGGGTGTATTCAGAATCTGTCTCATGATATCTTCTTTCTAAATTAGGAATTACCCCCACAAAAGAACCTGAACCATATAAAATAATGTCTATAATCTCTTTGGGCAGATTTTTCACGGGCTCGTCTAAAGAAAATTTGTGTCCTTTGGCTAAATCTGAAAGTTGCCACCAAAAGTAACCCTGCCTGCCAATTTTAGTCGAAGAGATAAAATCTCTTCTCCGCCCCTTCATTGCGATTTGGGTATGAGAGGCATGTGCCCAGGGGAAAATTGCTCCCTCGGCAATTGATAAATTAGGGTTAGGAATAACCAATTTTGGGTCAACTTCCAATTTTTCTCCTAAGCCCTGACAGGCTGGGCAGGCTCCGTATGGAGAATTGAAAGAGAAAAGTCGCGGTTCTAACTCCGGCAAAGATATGCCGCATTCTTCACAGGCAAAATGCTCTGAAAAAATCAAATCGTTTTGAAATTTGGATTTTGGAATTTGTTTGGAATTTGGAATTTGGAATTTGGAATTTATTATTACGATTCCCTTACCGAGTTTTAAAGCAGTTTCTAAAGAATCGACTAATCTTGATTTATCTAAATCTTTATCCAAAATTAATCTATCAACTACCACTTCAATATTGTGTTTTTTCTTTCTATCAAGAGTTCTTCCCAGGGCTTCATCGACCGCTGAGCCTCGCGAAGCAAGGCGAGGTGAGAGATGAGACAAAGTTTCATCGACCCGATAAATAATTCCATCAATTCTTACTCTAACAAACCCGGCCCTTTGAATTTCTTCTAAAACTCCTTGATGCTCCCCTTTCTTCCCGCGAATTACCGGACCTAAAATTATAATTTCTTTATTTTTAGGAAGCCGCCTTACTTGCTCGGCAATCTGGTCAATGGTTTGCCGAGAAACTTCTTTGCCGCACTTTGGGCAATGGGGCTTGCCAATCCTGGCAAATAAAAGACGGAGATAATCGTATATCTCCGTAATAGTACCAACGGTTGAACGCGGATTATGAGCTGCCTTTCTTTGGTCAATGGAAATTGCCGGGCTTATCCCTTCAATTTTATCTACATCGGGCTTATCCATTACTCCAAGAAATTGTCGGGCATAAGCCGATAAACTTTCAACATACCTTCTTTGGCCTTCAGCATACAGAGTATCAAAAGCTAAAGAACTTTTTCCGGAACCTGAAATCCCAGTAATCACCACTATTTTATTTTTGGGAACGTCCACATCAATATTCTTTAAATTATGGACTCTCGCTCCCCGAATTTTAATGGAGGTTTCGGGCATAGTGAGTGATTATACTCCAAAAATAAAGGTTTGGCAATAATAAGAGCTGGCCCTCGCTTTTGCTATCTCATTTTCCCATCAATGCTTTAATCGTCTCGGCTAATTCAGCAATCGCTTTAGAAATATCAGCCAATTGGTCTTCTATATTCCTGAACCCCGAGCCGCCGGCAATAATGCTGAAATAATTATTGCTCTGGTCAGAATAACATTTTGAACTATCGCAAATCTCAACTTTAATTTTGTATTTGCTGCCTACGCTGAAATCGGGAGGAATCGTCCAAGAATACGATTCAGCATTGGCTGCTAGATTATATACAATGTCGTATTTAACTAAATTATCACCATCGGCATAATCCACTACTGCCACTGAAATTTTATCGGTTGAGGCGTAGCCGCTTGCCGCCCAAACAATGTTATAAGTTTTTCCTCGTTCCCGCTGTTCTCCTCCACGGGGAGAAACAATATTGATAAAGGGAGGAACTCTTTCCTCACACACGTCCATTGAAGGATCCTGGCCATAACTAGCGCCAACGTCTCGGGCGCAGTAACCGGTAGTACAATCGGCGTCGGTATCGCAGTCACCTTCACCCAAAAAACATTTGCAAGCCGAAGAGCAGTAATTCAAAGACCAAAGAGAAGTAGTATGGCAGGCTGCTGTCCATTGAATATTAAAGCAGCCGTCGCTTTGATCTTTAATTTCTGGAACGTCGAGAGAAATCGAACGAGAATTGATAATCTCTAGCCTATAACAGCTGCTGGAAGAAATAGATTTACCATTGGCGTCGGTCGAACTTACAGTCCAAGAGTAACTTTCTAATCTGGGATCAAAAAAACCAGTCAGATAATAGCAATATTGCTCGGTGCAAGCCGAATCGCTGCAGCCTAAAAGATAAACATGAACACCGCTTCGAACGTCATCGGCGCCCCAATATTCGGCTCTCCATTTAATTTGGTAAGCTTTCCCCTGCTCCAACGATTCTCCTCCATTGGGAGAAATGACAACGATGGAAGATTTCACCAAACTAACAGCGAGCCAATTACTGACAGCGCTTCCCTTAGGATATATTTCTTTCCCACTGGTCGCTCCTTTAGCTGATAAATCCAAGAATTCAACTTTCATTGAGCTTGCAGTAGTGCCAATAGGAATATCTGCTTTTAAGGTAAGAGTTTGGATAGCGCCTCGCAAAACAGCTACAGAAATATCACTAAAATCCACCTGATAGGCGTCGTCGCTTAGGGAAAGATTAGCGGAGGCAATTAGGGTAGCCTCTTTATACAATTTAAAATTATTAATGTCTTCTGGTTGAACACTGGCATCGCCCCCATCTTTCTTTACTGAAAATCTTATCCGATACACAGAAACGTCTTCGGCAACGCCAGCAGTAAGGCTAAATTTTAACAGATTAACGCTGCTTCCCGGCACTAACTGGCCGGCGGGGTTGTCAACGGCAAGAGCAACAGCGAGAGAACCCGTAACCGCCTTCCCTTCGCACACATCTATCCATTTTGACTGACCGTAATTTGCACCCACATCTAAAGCGCAATAACCGGTGCTGCATTCATTATTACTATCGCAATCTCCCTCTCCGGCATCGCACTTGCAATCGGGACCGCAATAATCCCAAGACCATAAAGAAGAAGTGTGGCAGGTTGCTTTTATTTTTGCTAATTCTTGCTGAAGCTGTAAAACTTGCTGTTGAAGCTGTTGAATTAAAGCTTGAATTTCAGCTGCCGTTATTGCTTTGACAGCTGGCGCATTAAAATTAAATAAAAGACTGAAAGTGACTAAGAAACCAACAATAAAAAGAAATTTTTTGAGATTCATAAGCTTAATTTATTTAAATTGTTTCTTAGGCTCTTTAGCTCAGAATAATACAGTGAGAAACGTTGTCAATTAAGGTAAAATAAGGGTGATGAAAAAGATTTTGCCCTGGCTATTTTTAATTACCTTCTCCATCCTTACCGGGCTTGCCCTTTTTGTTGCGATTGAGGAATCTACAGAATCAGTTAGTTATCCGGTTGAATTTTTATTACCAAAGAAAAAAACAGTTACCCTGGTTCTGGTTGGAGATATAATGCTTGATCGCGGAGTGGAAGCAATGATTAAAAACAAAGGCGAGGAAGACTATAAATTTCCTTTTTTGAAAATTGCTGATTATCTAAATAAAGCAGACATTGTCTTTGGCAACTTAGAAAGCCCGATTTCTGATAAAGGGGTAAGGGTCGGCAGTATCTATTCTTTTCGGGCAGAACCTAAAACCATTGAGGGATTAACCTTCGCCGGTTTTGATGTTTTGTCAGTTGCTAACAATCACGCTTTTGACTACGGCAGAGAGGCATTGGAAGATACTTTGTTGAGGCTAAAAAAAGCTGGGATAGACTGCGTAGGAACGGGTTCTCCAGTCATTAAGGAAATTAATGGTTCGACAAGCTCACCGCTTAAGGTTGCTTTTTTGGCTTATACCAACCTTGGCTCCCCTGCTTGGGGTATCTCTTGGGCAGACCAGAACAATATTGAAGAAATTAAAACTGAGATTAAAGACATAAAAAGTAAAGCAGACATTTTAATCGTCTCTCTGCACGCCGGAGAAGAATATCAAAAAACACCCGCTCAATTCCAGGTTGAATTTTTTAAGATAGCTAGGGAGGCGGGCGCCGACGTGGTTTTTGGACACCATCCGCACGTCGTCCAGCCCGACTTTTACAGTTTGGGTAATTTTATATTTGATCAAGGCTTCTCCAAAGAAACAATGAAGGGGCTCTTATTAGAAGTGGTTATCAGGAACAAAAAGATACAAGAAGTTAAACAAAAAGAGGTTAAAATTAACGGCGAGTTCCAGCCAACCCTCTCTCCTTGACCCCGTTAGAGATTACAGGAGCAGAATAAAAGGACAAAGAGAACAAATCTCTAACGGGGTTGACAAATCAAAAATTATGCTGTATAATATGATATATGTTTAAACTTGCTGAATTATTACTAACAATGACCGCCGCCACTGTTATAGTCGGCGGAGTTGCCGTTAATGTTCCTGATATATTAAATGAAGCTTCTGATACTCAAAAGGTGGCTAACCTAAGACAGATTGCCACCGCTCTTGAGCTTTATTATTCTTATAATGACACTTATCCCAAAACCAATTTTGAAGGCTTGATTTCTGAGCTGTCCGAAGGAAACTATTTGGGTTCTCTGCCCACTACCCCTGAAAAGTACGAATATCAAGGCCTTAACGCTGGGGAAGGTTACATTTTAAAGACCCTTTTGGAAACCCCTGATAGCCATTATTCAGAAAGTAATTATTGCCAGACCCCCTATTATTGTCTTAAGATGTAATAGTGGGGACGATAACTTTTTCATACCTTCAAAAAGAAGAGCTAAACAAGCTTCCTGAAGCTACCGGAGTTTATTGCTTTAAATCGGGGAAAAAATTTCTTTATATCGGAAAAGCGGCCAACATCAAAGAAAGAGTGAAAAATCATTTTCAACAGCCATCTTATCGAGATGGTCTTTTTTTGGACAAAATTACTAAAATCGGGTATTGGGCAACGGATTCCGAGATTGAAGCCTTAATTTTAGAAGCCAATTTAATAAAGAAATGTCAACCTAAATATAATATTGTCTGGCGCGACGACAAAAACTATTTTTATGTTGGCGTTACTAAGGAAGATTTGCCTAGGATTTTTACCTCCCACCAAGTAAAAGAAAACGCGAACTATATTGGCCCCTTTATTGAAGGAACTGGCCTAAAAAGAACTTTAACTTATTTAAGAAAAGTTTTCCCTTATTACACGGCCAAAAAACACCCAAAAAACAGTTGTCTTTGGTGCAATTTAAAACTTTGCCCGGGTCCCTTTCCTGACAAGAAAGAATACCAGAAAAATATTAAAAACTTAATTGCTGTTTTAAAAGGTAAAAGTAAAGCAGTTTTAAAGAATTCGAAGAGAGAAATGAAAAAGGCATCTGCATCGCAAGATTATGAAGGGGCGGCCAAAATTAGAGATCAAATTGAATCCTTAGAAAGGGTCTTAGCTCATGCTAAAATTTCTGAAGAATACTCCCTATCATTGCCATGGCATAAATACGGAGTATGGAGTGACGTAGAGAAGAGGTTGAAGAAAATTCTAGAAACTAAAAATAAAATTGTCCGAATTGAAGCTTATGATATTTCTAATATTCAGGGCGAGGAAGCTACCGGGTCTATGGTAACTTTTATTAATGGCCTGCCGGATAAAAATTTTTATCGCCGCTTCAAAATAAAAACTGCCGGCAAGCCTAACGATGTGGCGATGATAAAAGAGGTATTATCGAGAAGATTAAAGCACGTGGAGTGGCCTTATCCTGATTTGATTTTAATCGATGGTGGAAAAGCCCAACTAAACGCCGCTAAAGAAGTGTGTGCTAGGCTTAGCTTAGCACAGATTAAAGTGGCGGCGATTGCTAAAAAGAAAAATAAGTTGTATATTGAAGGCCGGAAAAAACCGATTTTATTAAAGAGCTTGCCGAGAGAAATTTTCAATTTGATTTTGCAACTCCGAGATGAAGCCCACCGCTTCGCCATTTCCTACCACAAAAAATTAAGGCAGAAATGCTTGCTTGGAAAATAAATTCTTGGTATAGTTAAAAAACACCTATGAACAGATTATTTTGGCACATTGTGGTTGGAATTTTGGGAGTTTTCTTGGGAACGCGCTTTGTCCCCGGAGTAAACTTAGAATTTATTCCTGGCCAGAGCAGTTTTTTGGGATTCGTATTTGCTGCCGAATGGCAGATTCTTGTTTTAGTGGGAGGAGTATTGGGTGTAGTAAATTTCTTTATTAAGCCAATTTTAAAAATAGTCACCCTCCCCCTTCGCGTTTTAACCTTCGGCTTGTTTGGTCTGGTGATAAATATGCTGATGATTTGGCTGGTTGATATTTTCTTTCTGGAATTTACTATCCAAGGAGTAGTTCCTCTTTTCTGGCTCACTCTGGTCGTCTGGGCCCTAAGTTTCCTTTTTGGTCTGTACTCTTCGCATAGAAGGACAACGATGGTTGAGGAATAACCTTATGGAAAAATTTCTCCCAATTTTGCAAATTGTTGTTGCTGCAATCTTAAGCATTCTTATTCTTCTCCAACAACGAGGAACGGCCTTGGGTTCAGCCTTCGGAGGCGAAGGTGGATTTTATGCTACTCGTCGAGGCATCCAGAAAAAACTTTTCTGGGCAACCGTGGTTTTCGGGTTTTTGTTCGTCGCCCTGGCTATTTTAAATCTTATTTTAAAATAATAAATTAAAAATGCAGTGGCCTTCCAAAAATCAGTGGGGGCAATTTTTTAAGGTTCTCTCGTCGCAGGAAAAAATTCTTTTTTCCGGTTTTTTATTTTTATTTTTGGCCAGCCTTTTCTTTCTTATCTTTCAATTTTATCTTGGAAATACTACTCCCACACCCGCCGAAGGCGGTAATTATGTTGAAGGAGCGCTTGGTTTTCCCAGATGGATAAACCCAATCTATTCTCCGTCTAATGACCCAGACCACGACCTAACCCAACTGATTTTCTCCGGGCTCATGAAGTATGACTCCCAAGGCAAAATTGTCCCCGATTTAGTTGAAAGATACGAAATCTTGGAAGATGGAAAAATTTGGGAGTTTTATCTAAAAGAAAATGTTCTCTGGCAAGACGGCAAGCAGCTTGGAGCTGATGACGTAATTTTCACCATTGAAATAATCCAAAATGCCGACATCAAAAGCCCGCTAAGAGCCAACTGGTTAGGGGTAGAAGCTGAAAAAATTTCTGAGCGAGCCTTAAGGTTTAGTTTGAAAAATGAATCGGCAATCTTTCTTGAAAATTGCACCGTAAAAATAATCCCCAAACACATTTGGGAGCAGGTCTTACCCCAGAATTTCCCTTTAAGTTCTTACAATCTAAAACCGATTGGCTCCGGCCCCTATAAATTAAAAAATCTGGCCCAAGATGAAGGAGGAAAAATAGTAAGCATAGATTTAAACAGAAATCCTTATTATTATGGTTCGGCGTCTTATATCCCCAAAATATCTTTTCATTTCTTTGAAACACAAGACGAATTGACTCTTGCTTTTAGGAAAGGAATGGTTGATGGTCTCTCTTTGCCTTCTCCTCTCGCCACTGCTTCTGGCAATCTTTATGCTTTGTCTTTGCCTCGTTATTTTAGCGTCTTTTTTAATCTCAACCAGTCAGCTGGCGGAACCCAAATTTTGGCTGAAAAAGAAGTGAGGCAGGCCTTGAATTATGCTATCGACAAACAGGCATTAATAGATGAGGCGTTGCCGGGGCAGGCCAAAATAGTTGAGTCCCCCATTTTGCCAGAAATTTATGGCCTTGAAAAACCGTCAAAAATATACCAATACGACCCGGCCTTAGCTGAAGAAATGCTGGAAAAAGCTGGCTTTGCCAAGGTCGCTGAGGCTTCGCTTTATCTCCCCCCGAACTCGGATTCTCCTCGTTCGGTAGATGAAGAGGGAAAGAGAGTAAAAGTTGTCAAAAAAACACCTGCTTTTCAATTTAAGAGCGACCTTACTGTTGGTTCCCAGAATAATGAAGTGAAAGAATTGCAAAAATGCTTGGCTAAAGACTCGGCAGTTTATCCCGAAGGAGAAGTAACTGGCTACTTTGGTTCAAAAACCAAGACAGCAGTAATTAAATTCCAAGAAAAATATAAATCCGATATTTTAGTGCCGGCAGGATTAGAAAAAGGGACGGGCGACGTTAAGTCTATGACCAGAAAAAAATTAAATGAAGTTTGTTTTGAAACAGGAGAAGAAAAATTTCCTCTGAAGTTCACCTTAACTACCGTTGAGCAACCGCTGCTGGTTGAAGTAGCTAACCAATTAAAATCGCAGTGGCAAAAAATAGGAGTGGAATTAGAAATTAAAACTTACGATATCTCAATTTTAGAGAAAGACGTTATTAAGCCGAGAAAGTTTGAGGCTCTATTGTTTGGCGAGGTTTTGGGAGCTATTCCCGACCCCTTTTCCTTCTGGCACTCCTCTCAGAAAAAAGACCCGGGGTTAAATTTGGCTAGCTATGATGACAAAGAAAGTGATAAACTATTAGAAGAGGCTCGCCAAAGCCCGGATGAGAAAACGAGAAAAGAAAAATTAGAGAAATTCCAAAACCTTTTGATAGAACAAGCTCCCTGCGTGTTTTTATACACTTCGGATTACCTTTATATGGTTTCAAAAGAAATTAAGGGAATAAAAACTCAAACAATCTTTGACCCTTCCCAGAGATTTTCCGGGATTGAAGAGTGGTATATTAAAACAAAAAGGATATGGCAATAAAAAGGCTTCTAATATTTTATATAATCTGAGGGCGCTTACCGAAGGTGACACTTCGGAGCCGAGCCG
>MNWE01000012.1 GCA_001872265.1 Parcubacteria group bacterium CG1_02_39_15 | reverse complement strand
AAGACATCAAGGCGATTAAGGGCACCAAAGTAACGTTCTTTATCAGTTTAAAATCAAAAAGAAAACTTTCTAAAATCTTTAAAGAATACAGCGGCAATTCGTATGAGTTTAGCAAAACTAAAGTGATTGTCAGGCTTTATAAAATGGGCACAGATTACATTTCTCGTTCCCAGGCGCGACGAATTTTAAGCGGATTGGATTCTTTTAGAAAAATCACACTTGATTTTTCCGAGGTTGAAACGGTCGGGCAGGCTTTTGTTGATGAAGTTTTTCGGATATGGCAATATAAACATCCTAAGATTGATATTGTCCCTCAGAATGTCAATGAAAATATTGCCTTCATGATTAATAGGACGCTTGAGGGAAAGCGGAAAATTTGATACTGTAATCGTGCTTTTTGGTGGGGTGCGAGAGTGGTTGAATCGGGCAGTTTTGAAAACTGCTATACCAGCAATGGTATCGTGAGTTCGAATCTCACCCCCACCGCCTTTGTTTATCCTCGAGCCACCACAATTCCGATAATTTCCCTGGCGCCAGACACTTTCAAGATTCGGGCGCACTCAGTCATGGTAGAGCCGGTAGTAAAAACGTCATCAACCAGAAGAATCTTTTTCCCCTTTATTTTCTCCGGGCTTTTACAAATAAAAGCCCCTTTTATATTCTCTTTTCTCTCTTCGTCAGAAAGCTCTACTTGAGGCAAGGTGTTTTTGATTTTGAACAAAGCTCCATTCAATAGAGGAATCTTCCAAAATTCAGCTAAATTAAGGCTAATTTCTTCAGCCTGATTAAATCCTCGCCACCTTTGCCTCCTTTTTGCCAAGGGGGCAGGAATTAAAATAAAATCAGTGAAGTCGGGTTTATTGTCGAGCAATTGAAAGTGTTCTATTATTAAAGAAGAAAGAGATTTCGCCAGTTCTTTAATAAAAGGCTCGTATTTAAACTGCTGGATTACGTTTTGAATTAAGGGCTTTTGATAGTCTGCCGCAAAATACAAATCAGAAAGCTCCTCTAAATCTGCTTTTTGGTGGATGCTTGAAATTTCTAAGGTCGCCTGACAATCTTCGCACAGATAATCGCCCTCTCTTTGGCAGCCGAGGCAATATTTGGGAAAGAGAAGGTTAATGAGAAAGTTTTTAATCCTTTTCCACATACCATTTTTAATTGTATCATGATACAATTGTATAATGATAAAATAAAGAGAGCCGTATGTTATGGACGTCACTTAAAATACTGCCCAAAAAATCTTTGGGAATAGACATTGGGACTTCTTCCATCAAGATTATAGAGCTAAGCAGCTTTCGGGGGAGAGAAAAATTAGAAAACTATGGCGAGATAGCCGCCTCGGTCCTTTATGAAAAGCCCTTCAGGACCTTTGAAAAAAATACTCTTTTGCTTTCTTCCAGAGATATTGCCCGGGCCCTTAAAGCGGTCATGGAGGAAGCTAAAATGAAAACTCGTCAAGCTATTTTTTCTATACCCGATTTTTCTAGTTTTTTTACTAATTTTGAATTGCCGTCAATGACCAAAGAAGAAATTTCTCAGGCGGTAATTTACGAAGCTCGGCGTCATATTCCTCTTCCCTTAGCTGAAGTCACCATCGATTGGGAAATAATCGAGGGCCAACTTTCAAACCACAAGGGTTCTTCTTTGAAAGTTCTCTTGGTGGCCGTGCCCAATGAGGTTATTAATCAATACCGAGAAATTGCCCAAATTGCGAATCTGGAACTCCTGGCTTTAGAGGCTGAGGTTTTCGGCCTGGTGAGGTCTTTAATCCTTAATGACGATAAGCGAACAGTTAGCTTGATAGATATTGGAGCTCAAAGCACCACCTGCAGTATTATTGAAAAAAGGGGTCTGAAAAAGTCCCACAGCTTTGACACTTCTGGAAACGAATTAACCGAGCAAGTTGCCAAAAGCCTGTCTATTAACTATAAAACAGCCAAAGAGTTAAAGGAAAAATACGGGCTTCGAGACGTTCCTCTTCCTCGGACTACGGCCGCCATTCCTTCGGAGACCAAAACTATTAGAGAAATCTTGCTTCCCTTAGTTGATATAATCTTAAGAGAGATAGAAAATATCACTCGGAATCTTTACCAAACAGAAGGAAAGGAAGTCCAAAAATATATCATAGCTGGAGGAACAGCTCTCATTCCCGGATTAAAAGAATATTTTCAAAGCTATCTTAAAAAAGAAGTGGAAATCGCCAACCCTTTTTACAAAATTTTTTATACTCCAATTCTTGAAGAAGAAATAAAAAAAATGGGACCTGCCTATGCCATTGCCGTAGGCATGGCCCAGAGAGGATTGGAACAATAACCCCACTGTATTATGGAAATTATTCCTAAGGCCCCTCGAAAATTGCCCCCCTGGCAAACTCTTCTATTTTATTCATCAATAGTTATTCTTGTTGTTGCCTTTATCTCCTATTTTGTTTTAGACCACTTTGTTAACACTTTCTCAAAAAACCTGGAAGAATTAGACGAGACCTTAGCTCAAGAAAGAACCGCCGAGGAAACATCTTTAGAGCAGGGGATCTTTAGTTATCAGAAAAAAATTACTGCTCTGTCAGAGTTGATGGCAAATCACCTCTTTACTACCAATTTCTTCGCTTTTTTAGAAAGCGTCTGTCATCCCAAAATTCAATTCTCCCAACTTAATTTGGATTCTCTCGGCGGCACAGCTGCCCTGTTGGGCGAGGCCGAAAACTTTTCCGCTCTCGGCCAGCAACTTCTTATTCTTAAAGACAAGCCAGAAATAAACAACCTAAACTTGTCTGAGATTTCAATTGGCAGAAAAGGGGCGATTAATTTTACAATCAAGTTTTCTCTTAACCCCCAACTATTTAAAAAATGAATCGTTTAGTCATTATTTTTATTTCACTTTTCTTGGCTCTTGTTTGGGGAGTGTTTTTTGTCGTGCCAAAAAATGGCGAATTGACTTTCCTGCGGAAAGAGATCCAAGAAAGAAGAGCCGAACTCCAGTCAAAAGAGGCCTATTTTGCCAGTCTCCGCCAGCTTTCTCAAAGACTCGAAGAATACCAAACTCCTCTTGCTAAAGTTGAATCGGCCATCCCTGATACCCCGGAATTGCCCACCCTTTTTGATTTTGTTCAGCAATCAGTTTCTCAATCTGGTTTAGTTTTGAAGGGCTTAGATGTTGTTACTCCAGTCGGCATTACTGAAGCTCAAAAAGCCGCTAGCAAAAGCACCCCGCTTAAAGATACCTATCTTAATTTAGTCCTCGGCGGCTCCTACCCCGCTTTTAAAAATTTCCTTTCCCTTTTAGAAAAATCATCCAGATTTATTGAAGTAGAATTAATTACTTTTTCTACTCAGGAGACAGAAGAAATTGGTGCCAAAATTAGAGTAAAAGTCCATTCTTTATAGGGGGATTATACCATGGCTATTACTTTCCTCGAAAAAAGAAAAAGGTTAAAGTCGCTAATACCGATCTTGGTAGGCATAATTCTAATCACCGCCGTTATTATTTGGCGAGGTTTTTTTGCTAAAAAGCCGACTACTGTTCCGCCGGAAATAATCCCAAAAATGTTTCAGGAAGTTCAGATAAACTTCCAAACTTTAGAAAATCCGGTAATGGAAGAATTTCAAATTTTTGAAAAAACTCCGCCCCTCGAGGGAGAAATTGGCAGAGAAAACCCTTTTATTCCTTATTTTAAATAAGATGAGTTTAATTGATGAATTATTCAAAAAAGGAGCAATAAACAAGGAGAAAGCCACCTCTCTGTCTTTCGAAGCTAAAGAAAGCGGGAAGAAAGATGAAGAGGTTATTTTGGAAAAGGGGGTTGTCCCCGAAGATGTTTTGTTCCAATTAAAAAGCGAGATTTTAAAAATACCCTTAAAAGAGGTGGCAGTTCAAGATGTTCCTCTGGAGATTTTAGAATTGATCCCCGAAGAAACCGCCAAGTATTATCAAATGATTCCTTTAGGGCGCAAAGAAAACCTGCTAGAAGTAGGCATGGTTTACCCCGAAGATTTAAAAGCTCAAGAAGCCTTAAAGTTTTTTGCCCGCCAACAGAATTTCAATTTCCAAGTTTGTCTTATCGCTCCGACCGCTTTTAATAACCTCTTAAAACAATACCGCACTTTAAAAAAGGAAGTGGGCAGAGCCTTAGAAGAATTAGAAACCGAATTAAAGACGGAGAAAGTCCGGTTTCCCCGGACTGCCGCCGAATTTGAAAGGTTAGCCGAAGAAGCTCCTATCACTAAAATTGTTGCTGTGGTTTTGCGGCATGCGGTGGAAGGGGGAGCATCTGATATCCACATTGAGCCTACCCGAACAAGATTAAGGATCCGTTTTAGATTGCTGGGGTTTTTGCACTCATCAATTTTTTTGCCAATGAGAGTTCATCCTGCCGTAGTTGCCAGGATTAAAATCCTTTCTAATTTAAAAATAGACGAAACGAGAACCCCCCAAGATGGCAGATTTTCAACTAAAATTGACAATAAAGACATTGACTTCCGAGTTTCTACTTTTCCCACCACCCTGGGAGAAAAAGTAGCAATAAGAGTTTTAGACCCGACGGTTGGGATGAAAAAATTTGAAGAGCTGGGCTTAGAGGAAAGAAATTATCAGGTGGCCTCAAGAGCCATCAAAAAGCCCTACGGGCTTCTTTTATCTTGCGGTCCTACTGGCTGCGGTAAAACCACCACTCTTTATGCCATATTAAACCTCCTTAACAAAGAGGAAAGAAATATCGTTACCCTGGAAGATCCAGTTGAGTATTTTATTGAAGGAGTTAATCAATCGCAGGTTAGGCCAGAAATTGGTTATGATTTCCCCGTCGGGCTGCGCCACGTTCTTCGTCAAGATCCCGATATCGTTATGGTGGGTGAAATTAGAGATGAGGCAACGGCTGCCTTGGCTATCCACGCCGCTTTAACTGGCCACCTTGTTTTATCCACTCTTCACACTTCAGACGCCTTAGGGGCCGTTCCCCGCTTGATTGATTTGGGAGTAAAACCCTACTTACTTTCTCCCACCTTAACCTGTATTATTGCTCAGAGACTGATAAGAAGGCTGTGCGATGAGTGCAAAAAGAAAATAAAGCCCAAAAAAGAAATTAGAGATTTAATTTTAAAAGAGGTTGAAAACCTCCCTGCTCAAGTAAAAAAAGACATTAAAATCCCAAAGCCCTTAACCATTTGGGCTCCGGTTGGTTGCAAAAAATGCGGCGAAGAAGGCTTTAGCGGCCGGATTGGCATTTTTGAAGTTATGGAAATGACCGACGCTTTAGCTGATATAATTTTAGGAGTGCCCACCATGGAGAGCTTAGCTGAAGAAGCAAAGCGCCAAGGCATGACCACCTTAAAACAAGACGGCATTATTAAGGTAATCAACGGGATTACCACTATTGAGGAAGTCTTGAGAATAACCGAAGAACAATACTAATAAATATATATGAAATCTATTTTATTGGTTGAAGACGATCCATTTTTAATTGATATTTATGCCACCAAGCTTAAGGAGTCAGGCTTTTCGGTTGAGGTGGCTGCTGACGGCGAAGAGGGAGTAAGAAAGGCGAAAGAAAACCCTCCCTCGTTAATAGTTTTAGACATTGTGCTTCCCCAAGTTGATGGCTGGGAGATTCTTAAAGAAATTAAAGCCGAAAAAAAATTAAAAGCCGTGCCGGTAGTCATCCTTTCCAATCTTGGCCAAAAAAGCGAAGTGGAAAAAGGAATTAAGCTGGGAGCGAAAAAGTACTTAATTAAAGCCCACTACACGCCAAGCCAGGTGGTGGAAGAAATAAGACAAACCTTGAATCTTAAACCCTAAACTCTAACCCCTAAACTTTATGAACAACTATCAGAAACAATTAAAAGACTTATTAACCATAACCTGCCAAGAACAGGCTTCAGACTTGCACTTATGCGTTGATCACCCGCCGATTATTCGTTTAACCGGCAGATTGATCCCCTTGGTGAAACAAAAAAAACTCTCTTCAGAAGATTTAAAAAACTTATCTGGTGCCTTAATGCAAGATGACCAAAAAGCCCGATTTTTGGCTCAAAAAGAAGTTGATTTTTCTTATAACTTTATTGAAAAAGAAGCCCGCTTCCGAGTCAATATTTTTTTTCAAAGCGGAGAAATCTCCTGCGCTTTGCGTTTAATCCCGGCCAAAATTAGAACCATTGATGAGCTTAATCTTCCCCCAGTCTTGCATGAGTTTACTACGCCCTCGCAGGGCTTTGTTTTAATGACTGGTCCATCCTCTCACGGAAAATCCACAACACTGGCGGCGTTGATAGACGAAATAAACCACAACCGGACCGACCATATCATTACTATCGAAGACCCTATTGAGTACGTTTTTAGAGATGATAGGGCTATTATTGACCAAAGAGAGGTTTATCAAGACACCCTTTCTTTCGCCAGGGCGTTAAGGTCTACTTTTCGCCAAGACCCCGATGTTATTATGGTGGGAGAGATGAGGGATCCGGAAACCATGGGCACGGCTATCACGGCAGCTGAAACCGGGCATTTGGTCTTTGCCACTCTGCACACAAACTCAGCTTCTCAAACCATCCATCGGATTGTCGATTCTTTTCCTTCGGCCCAGCAAGATCAAATTAGAGCCCAATTATCAGGTTCTCTTTTAGGAGTAGTTTCTCAACGGCTTGTTCCCAGGATTAGGGGGGGATTAATACCTGCCTGCGAGGTAATGATGGCTAGTCCGGCCGTCGCCAATCTAATCAGAGAGAATAAAATTCATGAGCTTCCTTTGGTGATCGAGACTTCAGCTGAGAAAGGAATGATTTCTTTAAACAGGGCTTTGGCGGATTTGGTAAAAAGAAAAGAGATTTCCTTAGAGAATGCTCTGACTTATTCTCTCAACCCGGTCGAGCTCAAAATGCTTATTCGTTGAAAGACACGGATTTACACGGATGAGCGTCGCCTTCGGCGACCACACAGATATACGCAGATTTTTATCCGTGTTAATCTGTGTAAGCGTGCAAAGCACGCGAAAATATCTGTGTAGATCTGTGTATTTTGCGAAGCAAAATAATGAAGTTTAATTATCAAGCTAGAAATCAAAAAGGAGAGGTTCAGTCAGGAACGGTTGAGGCTTCTTCTCGGGAAGTAGCTATTGGTCTTTTGCAAAAACACGGTTTGTATGTGACCATCTTGGAAGAAACCGCCGCCCCTCCTTTTTATGCCAAAAGAGTAAAGATTTTTGAGCGGGTTCCGGCTAAAGAGCTTGTTTTATTCTCTCGCCAACTTTCCATCCTTTTTAAATCAAAAGTTTCTTTGGTGGAATCTCTCCAAGTGCTGGCAATTCAAACAAAGAACCCCTCTTTTAAGGAAAAAATTTTTAATTTAGCCGAAGGCGTTGAAGGCGGAACCTCGCTTTCAGGAGCCCTTTCTCATTATCCTAAGGTTTTCTCTTCCTTCTATATCGCCATGGTTAAGTCTGGCGAGACTTCAGGAAAGCTTTCTGAGGCCCTCAGTTATTTAGCCGACCACTTAGAGAGAGAGTATCATTTAATTTCTCGGGTTAAGGGAGCTATGATTTATCCCGCCTTGATTGTTGTGGTGGCAATAGCGGTTTTAGCCATGATGATGTTTTTTGTTATTCCTCAATTAACCAAGGTCTTAGCCGAAACCGGCGAGGGGCTGCCAGCCGTTACTAGAATGGTGATCGCCCTCTCCGATTTTTTTAAAAATTGGGGCTGGACAATCATAATAGTATTAATCGGTTTGGCGGTTGCCCTCTTCAGGTATTATCGAACTAAGCAGGGGAAAAGGTTTTTTGATGAATTTTTCCTTGAGCTGCCTTTGGTAGGCCAAGTGTTAAAAATGATTTATCTTTCTCGTTTTGCCGAAAATCTTTCAACTTTAATCTCCGGCGGTTTGCCCATCGCCCAGGCCTTGGAAACCACCGGCGACATTGTCGGTAATACTGTTTATAAAGAAATTATTTTTCAAACCCGAGACGAAGTAAGAAAAGGCGAGCCAATTTCGGCCATTCTTTCCCGTTATCCCGGAGCTTTCTCTCCGATTTTTACCCAGATGGCTTTAGTAGGGGAAAGGACGGGTACCTTAGATAAAACTTTGATGGATTTAGTTGGGTTTTATCAACAAGAAGTGGACAGAAGCATTAATAACATTTTGAGTCTTTTAGAGCCGCTTTTGATTGTTTTTTTAGGAGCAATCGTAGCTGGTTTAATGGCGGCGGTTCTAATGCCCCTCTACCGCATGGCCGGCCTATAGTACTGGAGTTTTCCACTTGCCTCGTTAGAGTGAAGCATTATACAATAGAATAACTTAATTATTTTAAGAGAGTCCGAAGGCAATGGACACTCTAACGGGGCTTGCCTTTATCCCTTGTAAATATATAATAAAGAAATGACGCACCAAAAGGGAAAGGGCTTTACTCTCATTGAGCTTTTAGTGGTTATTACCATAATCGGGATTTTATCAACAATGGTTTTGGTTTCAATGGGTGGAGCGAGGTCAAAGGCCAGGGATGCCAAAAGAGAATCTGACATTGGGCAAATTGTTTTAGCAATGGAATTGGACTACTCGGATGACGAGCATTACTCTCAGTACACTCCCACCGAGTGGGCAACGATTAAAAAAATTCCGAAAGACACCGGAAAATACTTAGATCCCGTCCCTCAAGATCCTAAAAGCGGCGCTTATAATTGGATAGATAATTCTTCTGGCCTAACGGGCTGTAACGATCAAGATTACTGTATTTATTCTGAGTTAGAATCTGAACCCGGCTATTTCTTTGGTGGTTCCAAAAAAGGAACCCAAAAAATAGACTCAGAGCCAACGGGGTGTCCCTGTTGGTAATTATAAAAATAAGGTCGAATAACAATAATAATAAATACTATGATTAAGAAAAAAGGTTTTACTCTTATTGAGTTATTGGTGGTAATCGCAGTGATTGGGCTGTTGGCCTCCATTGTTTTGGTCCAACTGGGTCCGGTCAGAGCCAAAGCTCGTGACGCTAGTAAAAAGCAAGATTTCGCCCAAATCGCCCAGGCCATGGAGTTATGCTATATCGAGACTACTTGTGGGGATGGGGAAGACAAATACATTAAATCAGCCTCAATGCCGTCCTCAATAGATTCGGATGGCAGCCCTCTTTACTTAAGTTCGGTGCCGGCTCCTCCTTCTGGCCACACTTATACTTGGTGGACTAATCTCGCCGACCCCACAACCTATTGCATTCACACTACCTTAGAGCAAGCTTCCAGCGCTTATCTTTGCGTTTCAAGAGGCGGAGTTTTAGAGGGCACTATTCCCACCGCAATAAAAACTGGTTGTTGTAAATAAAAATTTTTAAAAAACCAAAGGTCGATAAACTAATAAGGGTTAATTATCAATAATCATTATTGTTGTTGACGAATATGCTTCAAATATTTACCAGAAAACACCGCGGTTTTACTTTAATTGAACTATTAGTGGTAATCGCTATTATTGGGATTTTAGCTGGAATTGTTTTGGTTTCTCTGGGCGGAGCCAGGTCTAAAGCCAGAGATGCCAAAAGGCAGTCAGATATGCGCCAGGTAGTTACTGCTCAAGAGATGGTTTATGGGGACATTGAGAAATACTTCCAGGCCGATGGCTCCACTACTGGTGTTCCGGCCATAAGCACTTATTTAGCAGCTATGAACGACCCAAAATCCGGAAGCAACTATATCTGGCTAGATAATAGCGACGATACGCTTTTAGGTCATGCTGGCGTCTGCGCCACTGTCAGTGAATGTTTCTGTGCTTTTGCCACCCTGGAGAATAAAGGTACTTGCACTGATACTCTCTATTATGTTGCTTCTGAAGAAGGGAGCAAAGAGTTTTGTTCAGCTTCGGCTCCCAGCGCTTTTCCTTGTCAGTAATTCAGTGGTAACGTAGAGATAAAAACTGATCGGGATAACGTCCCGATCAGTTTTTTTTATCTGTCATTTTTGATAGAATCAATTAATGCTTCTTAATCACCTTTTTTATTTAGCCATCCCACTTTTTGGTTTAGTAATGGGTAGTTTTTTAAACTGCATTATCTATCGCCTCCAAACAGGAGAAGGTTTTTTAAAAGGCAGGTCTTTTTGCCCCCACTGCAGGCACGAGCTTTCTTGGCAAGACCTAATTCCCATTTTTAGTTTTTTGATTTTGAAGGGCAGATGCCGCTACTGCCAAAAGCCCATCTCTTGGCAGTACCCCTTAGTAGAACTGGCCACCGGCATAATTTTTCTACTTATTGTTTGGAATTTGGAATTTGGAATTTGTTTGGAATTTGGAATTTGGAACTTGTTATTTTATTTACTAATTAGTTGTTTTTTGATAATTATTTTTGTTTACGACCTGAAGCATTATATTATCCCCGACGCCGTGATTTATCCCGCCATCGCCATTGCTTTTTTATATCAATTGTTTAGAATGTTGAATTTTGTAAATTGGAATTTGTTTGGAATTTGGAATGTGGAATCTGGAATTTTAAGGCCAATTTCGTCAGCTTTCCTTGCCTCACTTTTCTTTCTGGCAATAGTTTTTTTATCCCAAGGTAAATGGATGGGTCTGGGGGACGTGAAATTGGCCTTCTTGATGGGCTTATTTTTAGGTTTCCCCAATATCTTGGTGGCTTTATTTTTGGCTTTTTTCATTGGCGCTATAATAGGAATAGGGCTGATAATTTCTGGAAAACGAACCCTAAAATCAGAGGTTCCCTTTGGTCCATTTCTGATTACCGGGACCTTTATCGCCCTATTCTGGGGAAATCAAATCACTAATTGGTACCTCAGTTTATTTATATGACACAGAAAGGATTCACTTTAATTGAGCTTCTGGTGGTTACCAGCATTATCTTGATTATTTCAAGTATTATTTTATCGGATTATCACGTTGGCCAGCGACAGTTCGCCCTCCAAAGGGCGGTTCATCAATTGGCCCAAGATCTAAGACAAGCCGAGGAGATGTCAATGTCAGCTAAAAGTTACAACTGCCCGACAGGCTATAAGATGAAAGGCTATGGAATAAATTTGCCGGTAGGAAATGATTATTATTGGTTGAAAGCCAGGTGCGAAAGCATAGGAGCCCCGGGTACTTACAGCGACCACGTTGTAGGCGAGTCAATAAAGTTAGAAAAAGGGGTAAAGATCTTGGGCGCCGTTCCTGCCAATATTTTTTTCTATCCGCCAGACCCAGAAATAGACTTGGGAGCGGCTGCTACCGCCCAAATAACTCTTTGTTCTGAAATTGATATAACCCAAACAAAAACAGTCTCTATAAATAAAACAGGTTTAATCAATGTTGAGTAAAAGCTTCACTTTAATAGAAGTTTTGGTAGCTACTTTTGTCATTACTCTGGGAGTGGCCGGAGGCTTAGTCGTGGTTAGCCAGACTACGGCTTTTACTCAAATAACGTCTTCGCGGCTTACCGCCACTTATCTTGCTCAGGAAGGAATTGAAATTGTCAAAAACATCAGAGACACTAATTTTCTCTTAATTCATCGAGGCTTGATAACTGAAGACCAATGGGCACAGGGGCTTACCGTTTGCGGAGGAGGTTGCGAAGCAGATTATAACGATTTAATACTTACTCCCTTTGCCAGCCGTTATTTGAACATCGACGCCGGTTTCTATCAATATTCTGGTTCTGGGGTCCAGACCTCTTTCAAAAGAAAAATTACTATTTTTGACCTCTTGGATTTAGACGACCCTCCAGACGAGATTCCTGACCAAGCAAAAGTTTTGGTTGAAGTTTCTTGGGAAGAGAGGGGCAGAACTCATCAGGTTGCTGCTCAAGAAAATGTATACAAGTGGTGGTAAAAATATGAAAAATAGAGGATTTACATTGGTAGAGCTTTTGGTGGGAATGGTCATTTTTTCTTTAGTCGGCGGAATTGCTGCTGGCGTTTTACTGTCGGGTTTGCGCGCTCAAAGAAAAACTTTAGCTTATCAAGAGCTCCTTTCTCAAACCAGCTATTTAATGGAATATATGAGTCGCTCTTTAAGAATGGCAAGAAAAGAGTTATCAGCGCCAGCTTGTCTTTCCCAAAACGGTCTCAATTATGAAGTTGCCGAGATTGTCCCCGGCCACTCCGGC
>MNWE01000017.1 GCA_001872265.1 Parcubacteria group bacterium CG1_02_39_15 | reverse complement strand
GTGCTTTAAATGGAAAACCAAAAGTTAAAATTGGGAATTCCTAAAGGCTCTCTTCAAGAATACACTCTTAAAATTTTTAAGGCAGCTGGCTTTGACATTGAAGCGCCCGAAAGGGGATACTTTTTGACAATTGATGACCCAGAAATTGATTGCTATTTATTGAGACCGCAAGAGATACCTAGATATGTTGAGGAGGGGAAATTGGATTTAGGTATTAGCGGAGACGATTGGATTCAAGAGTCGAAAGCTAAAATAATTGAAGTGTGCGATTTAAAGTACGCCAAACAAAAAATAAAAAAAGTAAAATGGGTCTTGGCTGTTCCAAAAAATGGGAAGATAAAAACGATAAAAGATCTTCAAGGAAAGATAATTTCAACTGAAGCCGTCAATTTGGCAAAAGATTATTTTAAAAAACAAAAAGTGAGGGCTAGGGTTGAATTTTCCTGGGGCGCGACCGAGGTAAAGCCTCCGAGATTTGCCGATGCCATTGTCGATATAACAGAAACCGGGGCTTCTCTCAGGGCCAATAATCTAAAAATTTTAGATACGATTTTTTTGAGTTCAACAAAATTAATTACTAATAAAGCCGCCTGGCGGGACGGCTGGAAAAAAGAAAAAATAAAAGCAATGTCTCTTTTAGTCCAGGGGGCAGTTAAGGGGGAAGAAGTTGTTGGTTTAATGATGCACGTTCCCCGGGAGAAAATGAATAAGGCTCTGAAAATATTGCCAAAATTTAAATCGCCGACTATCAAAAAAATTGTTGGCAAAGAGTGGTACGACGTCATTATTAGCTGTAGAGAAAAAGAAATCAGGGAATTAATACCAAGATTGAAAAGATTGGGGTGTCAAGGAATAGTTGAGTTTCCAGCAAACAAGGTTGTTCTTTAATGCTATGAAAGCAGTAAAACAGATGGTCGCAGAGGTAAGAAAAAACAAAGACAAGGCTGTTAGAAAATATACAGCCGTTTTTGATAAAATTAAATTAAATAATTTTAGGGTAAGCAAGCAAGAAATAAAACTAGCCTATCAAAAAGTAGATAAAAAAACCATTACTACGCTTAGAAAAGCAACTAAAAATATTAAGACATTTGCTCAAAAACAATTAGCATATTTTAAAGATTTTGAATATACAAAAAACGGGGTGACGGTTGGGCAAAAAATAATCCCGATTGAAAGAATAGGAGTTTATGTGCCTGGCGGCAGATATCCTTTGCCCTCAACTGCTCTAATGTGCATAATTCCTGCTAAAGTGGCTGGAGTAAGAGAGATTATTGTTTGCTCGCCTAAAATAAAACCAGTAACAATTGTAGCCGCCGACTTGGCTGGAGCTGATTTGATTTTTAATATTGGTGGAGTTCAGGCAATTGCCGCCATGGCTTATGGGACAGAAACTATACCCAAAGTGGATAAAATCGTCGGTCCGGGGAATATTTATGTGACTCAGGCTAAAAAAGAAGTCTTTGGAGATTGCGGAATTGATCTTTTAGCCGGCCCCAGCGAAATCTTAATTGTTGCTGATAAGTGGGCCCGGCCAGAATTCATAGCTGCTGATTTATTGGCCCAGGCAGAACACGACACGGCAGCTAAAGTAATTTTAGTCTCTGACTCAAAAGATTTAATTGAAAAAGTAGATAAAGAATTGAAAACCCAATTAGCTAAAATATCAACCAAAGAAGTAATTAAAGAATCCTTAAAGAAAAAGAAAGAAATTTTAGTAAAAAATCTGAAAGAGGCAATTAAAGTAGCCAATGAGATTGCTCCTGAGCACTTATCTCTCCAGGTGAAAAATCTTTACCCCGTTAGAAATCAAAGATTTTCTAATGGGGCAAAAAAATATCTAAATCAGCTAAAAAATTATGGCTCTCTTTTTCTTGGCGGCACTTCGGCCGTAGCCTTCGGTGACTATTGCTCCGGCCCGAATCATGTTTTGCCGACCAATAAGGCCTCAAAATTTACTGGCGGATTATCGGTAAAAGACTTTGTTAAAATCCAGACTTACCAAATAATTAGCAAAAAAGGAGCTAAAAAACTGTCTAAGATTGCCAAAGACTTCGCCTCAATCGAGGGATTAGACGCTCATAAAAAATCAGTAGAAATTAGGGAAAGTCGATGAAGTTCGCCTCCTTCGGAGTTTGCCTTCATCTTCTCCCTTCGCTTCCTTCGGAAGCTCGGGTAAATGATTAAAGATATAGAGCTAATTTCTAAATTGAATAAGGATTGGCAGTTAGGGAAAATAAAGGTTAAAGAAATTAAAGGGCACACGACAAACAGAAACTGGATAGTTGAATACAAAAAGAAAAAGTTTTTTGTTAGATTGCCTTGGGAAAGGAGTGACATTGTAAATCGGGAAGTAGAAGCCAAAAATGTTTTAGTTTTAGCTGAATGCCAAAAGTTTAAAGGAGTTGTGCCTCGCTTTTTCCTTTATGTTTTCAAAAAAAGAAACATTCTGGACTCGAAAGAGAAAATTGACCTTTCCGATGGAACAATGGTTATGGAATATATTGAGGGCAAGGATATTGATGGTAAGGATTTAGAAAAGTCAAAAATCCAGGATGCCTTGCTGCAATCTTTATATACCTTTCACTCAAGCGGGGTAAAATTTGCTAATGTTTACGATATTTTTTGCGACGAGCTGGAAAAGTACAGAAAAAAGGCAAAAAAATACCCCATAGAAAAAATATTGAGTAAAAATGGGATTAAGAAAATAGAAAAAATTGAAAAAATGGTAAAAGGGAAAATGGCCTTGGGCGGCGGGTTGTCCACTCACAACGACTTAATCTTTACGAATTTAAGACTAGGTAGGGATGGAAAAATATATATTCTGGACTTTGAATACGCTGGCTATAATATCAGAGAAGGTCTTTATTATGATCTGGGAATTATTCTTGGTGGCAATTTGTTTTATAAAAAACCCATTACCTTTGAAACATTTGGGCAGTTTCTGAAAAAAGCTGAGAAAAAATATAAAAGAAAGTTTGACGACGAAAAAATCTATTGCGGAGCCCTAGCTAATGTCCTGGTGATGTTTTGGTGGGGAATGGTTAAGTATTTTAGTTCAAAAACTAAGACAGAAAAGAAATACTTTAAAGATTATATCCTGAAAAGAGCTCGAGGGATTGAGCTTTTATATAAAATGGTCAGAAAAGATAAGGCCTAAATAAAAAGAAGAGGAAAGAGATTGATCCCAGCCCTCTTCTTTGAGATAATTTGCCTGAGCTACGCTTTCATGAAGTGACGGATTACATCAAGGCATCCTTGGACATGATCGAAGTCCGAAACGTATCCCTTTCTAGCTTTCACTGCTTCTTTGCACTCTTCGGTTGCGCCTGATGGGCAGCCAACAAAATGCACCTTTTTGAACATCGGGAGATCGCCTTTTGAATCGCCTATACCCACCGTTTTTTTAGGATTAATTCCGGTCTCTTTATAGAAAAGCTCCATACCAGTTTCTTTATTAACCACAGCCGGAGTGATATCTAAGGCCTGGGGAGTATTTGTAAGATGGATAAGGCGTTTTGCTATCGGTTTTGCTAATAGAATTCTGGCGGTTTTGTAGCAGTCATCAGTAGTGATTTGGCCGCCGTCTATCAGATCAAGCGCTTCAGCTATTTCGTTCCCGACATATCTAGAGAGTGCAGGATATTTTTTAAGGAGCAGAGGGACGACCTCGTCGCAGGCTAGTTTAAACTTTCTTATCATCTCTTCGGTAAGATTAGGGTTGACAACGAATCTCTCGGTAGCTGGATTAAAAAGTCCGTATCCGCTCTCAATTATCGAGTAGAAGTCTGGGTAACCCACAACCTGAGAGAACCCGCGCACAAAGGCGCGTTCCCTGCCCGTGCAAAAGGATATCTTTGGATGGTCTCCGCTATTAGCTGCTTCGATTAAGCCCGAAAGCTCTTCAAGGCCCTGAAAATAATCAGTAGCCTTTACTCCCTTGTCTGGAATCAGACAACCGTTGAGGTCAATAATCGCTACCGCTATCTCAGCCATTTCTATAGCCCTCCTTCTCTATTGTAGGATTTGCTGTATTTATTCAGACATTTTTTAAATAATTTGTCAACTCTTTATTTTATCTAATTTGAGGAGTATAATAATAACATGTTGAGGAAAGCTTCTCTTCAGAGAAAAACAAAGGAAACTGATATCAAAATTGAGTTAAATATAGACGGGAAAGGGAAAACTGACATTTTAACCCCCACTCCTTTTTTAAATCATCTCTTAGATAATTTTGCGAGGCATGGGCTTTTTGATTTAAAAATCAGAGCCAAAGGAGACATAGAAATTGATCAACATCATACCATTGAAGATATTGGAATTTGTCTTGGAGAGGCCTTTAAAAAAGCTCTTGGTGATAAAAAAGGAATTAACAGATCGGGATATTTCGTTTTCCCTTTGGATGAATCGCTGGCGGTGGTGGCGGTTGATATCTCTGGTCGGGCCTTCTTAAATTTTGATTGTAAGTTCAAAAAGGAAAAAATAGGCGATTTGGATTCAGACTTAATCAAAGAGTTTTTTTGGGGGTTTGTCAGGCATTTAGAAGCAACTTTACACATTAGGGTATTATATGGCGAAAACGAACATCACAAAGCTGAATCGATTTTTAAGGCTTTTGGCAAGGCGATGAAAATAGCCTGTTCTAAAGACAAAAGAATTTTAAAGGAACTTCCCAGCACTAAGGGCTTAATCTAATGGCTATTAAAAAAAGAATTTTGAGAATGGGTTATTATAAGCCCCCTTTAGAAGGGAGGTCAGAGAAAGACTACCTGCTTTTAGATTTTAATGAAAGAACCACCCCAACGAGCCCAAAAGTGAAAGAGGCTTTAAAAAAATTTATTGATTCTGATAGACTACAAGTTTATCCAGAATACGGAGATTTAGAAACAAAAATTGCCCAATATGCCGGAGTAAAAAACGGCCAGGCAATGGCGACCAATGGTGGCGACCAGGGGATTGACATTGTTTGCCGGGCCTACCTTGACGAAGGAGATAAAATAATTATTCCCTTTCCTGCTTTCCCAATGCATTATCAATCAGCTGGAATCCAGGGAGCAGGAACTCTGGAGCCGCCTTACAAAGAAGACGGTTCTTTTCCTCTTAAAGAAGTTCTGGATTTGCTTGAAGATGTAAAAGTGAAACTAGCCATTATTTGCAATCCTAACAATCCCCTGGGAAGCTCAATTCCCATTGAGGATGTTGAGCAGATTTTAAGGAAGGCCAAAGAAAAAGACATTGCTGTCTTGCACGATGAGGCCTATTTTGAATTCTCTGGAATTACCGCTAAAGATCTAATTGAAAAATACGATAATCTTTATATAATGAGGACTTTTGCTAAAGCCTTTGGCATAGTAGCTGCTAGGGCAGGCTACCTCCTCTCTCAAGAAAAAAATATTCAAGAATTATTAAAAATCAGGGGGCCATACGATGTCAACATGTTCGCCAAGACCGCTATAATGTCTGCTCTGGCCGATACCAAATATATGGAAGATTATGCCAAAGAGATAATGGAAGAATCAAAGCCGAAATTAGAGAGTCTTTTAAGAGAAAAAGGAATCCTTTTTTATCCTAGCGCCGCCAATTTCCTCCTTTTAAAGATCTCTAATCCTCAAAAAATAGCAGAAAAGTTAAAAGCTAAAGGTATTTTGGTTCGGCCAAAACCCGCTCCCGACGGCACCCAATCCGTCAGAGTCAGCGTCGGGAAACTAGCCGAGACAGAGAAGTTTATCCGGGCTTTTAGCGAGATGCTTGACAGAAGCCAGGAGTAGAGTAAAATTGGAAGGGCAAATATTATGAGTCACCAAAAAATTAAAGATCTATTAATTGATTATTTAACTGAAACCACAAAAGAAGTTAGAAAAGAAGCAGCTCTGGGGAAAGGAAGAGAGATTTTAGGTGAAGTAATCAACAGGCCAGAAGATATTGATATTGGAATTGATAAAGTAGGAGAGGAGGTTTTAGAAAAGCTTTTAAAAAAATACAAAATAGCAGCTACTATCTTCTCTGAGCCGGAAGCCAGAGACATTAAAAATGGAGACCATCTTTATGGTGCTATTGATCCTTTTGATGGTTCAGCCCTTTATCTTAAAGGATTAGAGCATAACTGGTATACTGCCTTGAGTTTTTATGATAAAGAAAGAAATCCCATCGCTACTGGCATCGCCGATATTTTGAATGAAAAATTTTACATTATGAACAATGGCAGTAACTATTTGTTTGATGTAAAAAATGGCGAGAAAAAGGAAATTTACCCCTCTCGCAAGAAAAAGATAACTGACCCTATAGTTTTAGCCAGCTATTTGATGAAATCGATATATTCGGAGAAGTTTCTTGATATTTTTGGAGATTTGGTTAAAAATATGCATCCCAAAGGCCTCTTATATCCTCAAGGAGGTTCATTCATTTATGCTTATCTGGCTGCCGGTTTGGTTGATGCCTATGTGATGTTTGATGAGCCCCGTTCGGAAATAGACGCCGGTTTTCCCATTGCTAAAAAAGCCGGTTGCTCGGTTGTTTGCGTGAATTCCGACGGTTCTTACAAGGATTATGAATTTTTACCCGGCAGACAGCACGATAAAATAGACTTATTTATCGCTAGCGCAACTCCCGAACTGCGGGACGCGCTAATAAAACATTATGTCAAAAAATATGCCGAAAAATACTCTTTTAAATCTTAAGCCAATTCAAAAATTAATAAATGGAGTTGGCAAAGACGTAAAAAAATACTTTGGCAAAAATAAGAGTTGTATTATTGGTTTAGAAGATGACGGAGTTTTTTACGGGAAGGGGCTTTACGAGTGGCTAGGGCAAGGAAAGGCGAATTTGAATTTTACTACCATGGATGATGATGGCAGGGGATTAGAAGAAGAAAAGGTAAAAGATAGAAAGGTTTTATTGGTTGATAACGATGTTGTGAGTGGCAAGGGCTATAAAAGAGCAATGGAGACAATGCGATTAAAAAAAGAGAAATTAAAAATAAAGGATATAAAATACGCTGTTTTATGCGATCGGGCTGGCTTAGCTGATTTTTCGGTAGAGAGCTATTCTGCTTATGCCCCTTGGAGCCTGGAGAGATTAGACGGAATAGATTTAAAGATTATTCAAGCCCTAGCTAAAGACGGAAGAGCATCTCTTGTTGAAATCGCAAAGGGAACAGGTCTCAGCCCCGTCGGAATTAAAAATAGGGTTGAGAGGTTGATAGAGGACAGAGTGTTAAAAATTCAAGGATTGTTAAATATGGAAAAAGTTTATTCAGTAAGCGCCCATATAGAAATTGAGGCAGATAGTCAGACAACTAAGCGGTTAATAGAAAAACTTGAAAAGTCACCCTTGGTTTACCATTTAGTTAAAGCTTCCGGGAGATATAATTTAATGGTCAGTATTGTTGCTCCTAATCTAGAAAGCATAGAGAGTTTTATTGCTAAAAAACTGAGAACTGAGCCAGGGATAAAACACGTTGAGGTTAACGTGGGAGAGCTGCCAATAATTCCTAAAACTTGGAATCCTCCAATTGCCTAAGCTCTTCAGGACTACCTGTGGAAAACTTTAGAAATTTAAGTAAAATAGCCGTTTTAGTTAGTTTTTTAAACCCTCTTGACAAGCTTTCTTAAAAGAATAAAATAAAATGGTAGAGGGAATCCTCTTCGACCAAGATGTTACCAGAGAGTATGAAAGAATTTAATACCAAAAGAACTTTTGCCCATTCAAAATGGGTCTATGTCGTTTCAATTTTAACTTGCGGAAGATTAATTAGATGAGGGGATTCGCAAAATAATTAAAACGTAAAACTGAATCCCCTCACCACAGGGGATTTTCTAAAAAATGTTCAATGAATCTTTGATTCATTTCACATCTCAATAAATAAATTTATTTCGATGATGGAAGAAAAAAAGTTTTATCTAACTAAAGAAGGACTAGCAAAAATAAAAAAAGAACATGAAGACCTCAAGGCTCTTAAATTGGCTAAAACTGCGGGAGAAATCCCAAAGATTTGGCATTCTGAAGATTTAAACCCCGAGTACCTTTCTTTTCAAGAAGACCTCAGTTTTTTAGAGGTAAGGATAGCTGAATTAGAAAACATTCTAAGAAACGCCGAACTGATTAAGCCTTTGCCGAAAAATAAGCAAAGCATAGTAAGTTTAGGGGCTAAGGTTTTAGTCCAAGTTGATGGCCAAACTGATGAATTTACCATCGTTGGCAGCTTAGAGGCCAACCCTTCTTTGGGGAAAATCTCCAATGAATCTCCCGTAGGCAAAGCGCTTTTGGGCCACCGAGTCGGAGAAGAAGTCTTAGTGTCTTCTCCAATAAGGACAATTTATAAAATAAGAAAGATAAAATATCAAACTTCTTAAGATAAATTTGAGATTTGTCGGAATTTGTGATATAAAAAAATCAGGTTAACACCTGATTTTTTATGTAATATGAAAGACCTTCTTGATTTTTTTATCGAGGTTGGCAAACTGAAGAGAATGCCTCGAAGGGGCTGGATAATAAACCAAATAAAGAACCCAGAAAGTATCGCTGAACATATTTTTCGGTCAGCATTAATGGGCTGGATTATAGGCGAGATGAAAGGTAATATTAACGTAGAAAAACTTATCAAAATAGCCTTGATCCATGATTTGTGCGAGGTATATGCCGGAGACACAACGCCTTACGATTCAATTTTACCCAGAAACAAAAAAAAGCTAAGAGAATTAATGAAAACCTGGCCTAGATTTTCGACCAGCGAGAAAAAAAAGAAAATTTCCGAGAAGTTTAGGAAAGAGAAAAAATCTCTTCAAAAACTTATTTCCAAATTACCGCCCAAACCCAAAAAAGAAATAATAAAGCTTTGGTTAGATTACGAAAAAGGATTAACCCCCGAAGGAAGATTTTTCCACCAGGCCGATCGTATGGAAAATTTTTTACAAGCTTACGAATATTGGAAAAAATATGAAAATCCGCCTCTTGGCCCTTGGTGGCTATGGGCAAGGGAATTTTTTGATGACCCAATCTTGCTTAAGTTTATGAAGGTCTTGGAGAAAAAATTTCATTAAAGCCGATGAAGAAAATAAAAATTTTTACTCTTACTTTTGCTGTCTTAACTAGTTTGTTTTTTCTTTTTGGTTTGGAAATTGTTCCAGAACATCTCCAAATCCAAAGAATTTTGGATTCAGCCGTCCCCAATGACGTCATCATTATTTTTAACTCCGGAGGCTGGGGAGATACTCCTTTGGAAAAAGCCGAAGACTTTGCTCCAATTGTAAAAGAAATTCAAGAAACTCTTAATGATTGGGGCTATAATTCAATAGTTATCCCTTACAACAGAACCAAAAATAATTTGGCAGGCAAACTAGCCGGGACTAAGGATTTTTTAAATTCGTTCGATTCTTCATCTGAAATTTTAGCTGAGGATTTAGAGCGCTTAACTGCCGGTTTACCCGATAAAAAAATTATTATAGCCGGGCTTTCTAACGGAGGAGCTTTCGCAAGGGAGACGATGGAAAAAATTTCTGATGATGCTAAAAATTCAATTTATGCCATTTCGGTGGGAGTCCCCTTTTGGTACGGTGATTCCCAGCCGGGGAATATGCTTCAACTAACTAATAGAGGAAGAGACAGCTTGTCGGCAGGAGAAGTGAGAGATTTACTGCTTTCTCTGATTGAAACGCCGTTTAGGTGGATTTACTCTAAAGTAAATGGCGATGACCTTGCTTTTGCTCAGGCTTTCCAGGTGCCGGGGCATGCCTATTCTTGGAGCTCCGATATGGTTGGTCCTCAAATTGTAAATTTTCTCGAAGCTAAATTGCAAAATATATCGAAGAAAGAATAGGTAAATTGAGGGCTTCAGTGATTTAAGAAGCAAAAAAATTAAAGAAAGAAATTTTTAAATAGTTTGACAAGGGGATTTGATGGAATAGAATAAAATTAGAGGTTAAAACTTAGCAAAGGTCGAAAATTTGAAATTTACTTAAAAATTCACCCTGTTAAATAATTTCGTCTTTGACGAAATTATTGCAAAGCAATATTTAACAGGGTAAAAATATGGGAAAAATAAAAATTGGATTAATAATTTTAGGTTCGATTGCTTTGGTTGGTTTAGTTGTGGCTGGGGTGGGAATAGCTAAATCTTCTGAGATAAAGGAAGCTGATAATGTTAATGTTATTAGTAAGGCCGAATATGTTACAGATGAGGTTATTGTTAAGTTTAAAGGAGATGAAAAGCCCTTCCAAGTACTAAAAGTTCCTCAGGGTAAGGTTAAAGAAGAGGTAGAAAAATATCAAAAAAGAGCCGATGTCATTTATGCTGAGCCAAACTATATTGCCTATGCTTTATGGACACCAAATGATCCCTATTATGGATATCAATGGCATTTAGATAATTCTGTCTATGGCGGGATTCAAATGGAAGAGGCCTGGGAGTTATTAGGAGCACCCGGTACTCCTGGTTTGGGGGTAACAGTAGCAGTTGTTGATACCGGAATAAGAAAAGGCACAGATTTAGCTAATACCTGTTTTGTGGCCGGCTATGATTTTGTTAATAATGATTCAGATCCTACTGATGATAATGGTCACGGCACTCATGTGGCAGGAACGGTTGCCCAAAGCACAAATAATACTTTAGGAGTGGCTGGAGTAGCTTTTAAGAGTTGTTTGATGCCGGTGAGAGTGTTAGACGCCACTGGTGTCGGTACTTATGCTAATGTTGCTGCAGGAATTCGTTATGCTGCTGATAATGGAGCTAAAGTGATTAACCTGAGTTTGGGAGGCTCTGAGCTTTCAGATACTTTAGAGGAGGCCTTAGCTTATGCTTATGGAAAGGAAGTGACACTAGTGGCTGCAGCTGGTAATGATGGTGAAGGTGGACCTCCAAGCTATCCTGCTGCTTATGATAATTATGTTATTGCGGTAGGTGCCACCCAATATGATGAGACTCGAGCTCCTTATTCTACCACTGGCAGTTATCTGGATTTGGCAGCACCAGGTGGAAACAATAACTTAGACCTAAACAATGATGGCTATGCTGATGGAGTTTTGCAGCAAACCTTCCAAAAAACGGGCCGGCGGATAACTTGGGGTTATTATTTCTTCCAGGGAACCTCGATGGCTACTCCCCATGTTTCGGGGGTGGCTGCTTTACTTTTATCAAAAGGAAATGCCACTACTCCTGATCAAATAAGAACTGCTCTTCAGAATACAGCTGAATGTTTGGGTGGAACCTGCCCGAACAATACTTATGGTTATGGCCTAGTTAATGCTTTTGCTGCTCTTGGTTGGACAGCCGTACCTCAGTGCACATCAGATTCTCAATGCGATGATGCCCTATATTGTAACGGAGCTGAAACCTGTGTCAGCGGTGTTTGTAAGTCAGGAACTCCAGTAGATTGCTCTGCTTTAAGTGATCAATGTAATGATGGAGTTTGCCAAGAGGTTGTCGGCGGATATGAATGCGTAGCCAAACCGAAGGCAAACGGTACAGTTTGCGAAGATGGGCAATTCTGTACTGTTAGAGATACCTGTCAATACGGAGTATGTACTACTGGTTCCACTCAGAGTTGTGATGACAATAATTCCTGTACTATTGATTCCTGTGATGAAACGAATGATATGTGTGTGAATGCACCCATAACCACTTGCTCTGGCAGTGCCATCGATGGCTGTTGTCCAGCTGGATGTACTTACGAGACCGATGTCGATTGTCCAACAGCCGTAATGTGTTGGAGTGGAACAAATCTCCATCTCTATAGAGCGGCTGATCAATCCAGAAAGTTCTGTATGTGTGCCCAAGGTAGTTACGGATATAAGAGTTATAAGTATAATCGGTCAACAAAAATAGTTTACAAATATGTCAATACAGCTGATAACACCATTTGGGATGTAACTTCACTTTCTTCCTATGGACCAATTTATAGTGTCACTTGCACCGATGACAAAGCCTATCCAACCAACATTGATTACACCTATCCTAAGTAAAGAGTTGTAAAAGAGAAATCCTGAAAAGAACAACAAAATCCGCTGATTTTGGCGGATTTTGTTTTGGTGATAAAATCAATAGAGATGAAAAAAATAATAGTGATTACGGCTTTGTCTATTTTTGTTCTATTTATTGCCTCAGATATCGAAGCCCAGATTACTGACATCCCAAATATTTGTAAAGGAATTTCTTTTGAAAGGAATTTGAAAATCAAAACAACTGGTAAAGGTGTTGAGTGTCTGCAGGCATTATTGAATACTGATCCAGAAACTCAATTAGCCAAAGAAGGACCAGGTTCTCCTGGAAATGAAACCCGATATTTTGGTTCTTTAACCAAGAGAGCGGTAATTGAATTCCAGCAAAAATATACCAATGAAGTTCTGGCACCATTTGGAATTACTAAGGGGACTGGCTTTGTTGGTA
>MNWE01000016.1 GCA_001872265.1 Parcubacteria group bacterium CG1_02_39_15 | reverse complement strand
AAGTCAGGTAGTTTCTGACGCACCCCTTAGGTTGAGCCCAAGGTATTTAACCCCAGACTTTCCTGACCGCCTACGGACCCTTTACGCCCAATAAATCCGGATAACGCTTGGGGGTTCTGTATTACCGCGGCTGCTGGCACAGAATTTGCACCCCCTTATTCCTCCGCTACTGTCATCCGAAGATTCGTCACGGAGAAAAGCTCTTTACACCCCGAAGGGCTTCTTCGAGCACGCGGCGTCGCTGGTTCAGGGTTTCCCCCATTGACCAATATTCTCGACTGCTGCCTCCCGTAGGAGTCTGGCCCGTATCTCAGTGCCAGTGTTGGCGGTCGTGCTCTCACACCGCCTACCCGTCATTGCCTTGGTGGGCCATTACCTCACCAACTAGCTGATAGGCCGCAGACCCATCCCCAACCGGCATAGATTGCTCTACGCCTTTACCCTTGCGGGACCATCACGAATTAGCTAACCTTTCGGCTAGTTATGCGTGTGTCGGGGGCAGGTATCTACGTGTTACTAACCCGTTCGCCACTAGCCAATACTTCGCATTGGCACACTGATGAACACAGATAAGAAACGGATAAACACTGATAAAAATTATCCGTGTAAATCCGTGTGGTTGCCGAAGGCAACCCTGTATCCGTGTAAATCCGTGGGTCAGTGCGAAGCACTGACTCGTATGACTTGCATGCCTTATCCACGCCGCCAGCGTTCATCCTGAGCCAGGATCGAACTCTCAAATAGAACGCTGAAATTACGCTGAAAAAAGATTTCCGCTGAATTTACGCTGAAAAATATCAGCGTCTAATCAGCGTACTCATCAGCGTCGTATCAGCGGTGTCCCCGTAAGGGGACAATCGGAGCAACTCTAAAAACCTAAATTACTTAATTTTCAAGGTTCTTCCACCCAATCAAGCATGATATAAAAAATCAGGGCGAGACTCCTGATTTTTCTACCTCTTTATCTTAGTCTCTTTTCTAGTTGCAACAGCAACTCTTTTTCGCTTTCTTTTTTACCATATATTTTTGTCTTTTCTCTTCTCTTTTCATTTTACTTTTCCTAAAACTTTTGTCAAGAGGCAATCTCAAAAGAGCTAAGGAACCTCTTGAACTCTGACGATACTCGTTCTCCCTAGCGTTCCCCAATCTTCAGCATAAAGGACGATTACTTTTTCTCCTTTTTTGATACGACCGCCTTTTTTGGCACAGGTTAAGATTTTCTCAATATCTGCTGAGTTTCTTTTTCCGTACAAATCACATTCTCTATTATTTAAAATAAGAGGGGTAACCCCGTAAAGCAAACAAAGCCGGTTTCTCAATTTTTTATCATTAGTAAGCGCTAAAATGGGTAAATTAGGACGAAGACGAGAAATCATGTGGGCGGTCATGCCGTTTTTAGTCACCACTACAAAAGCTTTAATGTTTTCTTTCTGACAAAAAGGGCTCATCCAAAGCTGATAGGCAGAATAACAAACGGCTGCGGTTTGATGACTAAGCTTGAAGTTAAAATTGTTAGCTGGTGGTCTCTTTTTCTCCCAAAAACGACAGACTTTTTCCATAACCAGAACTGTTTTAAGAGGATATTTGCCTGTGGCAGTTTCCCCAGAAAGCATCACGGCATCGGTATAATCCAGGACGGCATTAGCGACATCAGAAACTTCTGCTCGAGTAGGAAAAGAATTTTTAATCATTGATTCCAGCATCTGAGTAGCGACAATTACTGGCTTTCCCACTTCGGCGCAGGATTTAATAATTTTCTTTTGATAGTAAGGTACTTCTTCAAATGGTATCTCTAATCCTAAATCTCCCCTGGCTATCATTATACCATCAGCCGAATCGAGGATTTCCTCAAAATTATCTAAAGCTTGCCTGGTTTCTATCTTGGCTAAAATTTTAGCTGCCAAAGAAAACTTTTTGGCTTGAGTTTTAAAAGGCTCTATGTCTTTTTTTCTCCGAACAAAAGAAAGGGCCAGAAAATCAGCTTCTTGTTCAGTTGCTAGCGATATATATTTTCGGTTTGAGAAATTTTTTTTATTGGCTTCTGGGATGTCTAAAAGAGTAGCTATTGGTTGGCCGCTTATTTTAGCGATCTTCTTAACTTTCTGGATGAGGGGGCTGTGCCAGGAAAAAGTATTATGCTTTAGGTTAAAACGAAAAATGCTCGCTCCAGCTTTAATGAGCGAACTAAGAATGTTCTCTTTTTCAACTGCCGGACCAACAGTAACGATTATTTTGGTTAGAGACATTTTTAAAAGCCGCCTGCAGGAATCGAACCCGCCTATGTGGTTTACAAAACCACTGCTTTACCACTAAGCTAAGGCGGCTTATTTGTTATGCTTGGTAGATTTTTTTAATTCTTCCCAATAATTATCGCTTTCTTTCATCTTGTCTTTTTGCGACTTTTCTTTTAGTTTTTGAAGCCAAGTAGAAGTTTTATTGTCAGTTTTCAAGGAAAGAATCCTAATCTTAGAAAGAGTTTTCCGCAAGAATGTTTCCGTTGAAAAAGATCTTAAACCGGGCATGTTTTTAATTCCGTCTATTGAATTCTTATACCAGCTTTCTACCAAGGGCTTCAAGGCGACCGACTGACCAACGTCAGGTAACTTAACTAAAGCCGGAATTTTTCTAAAGATAACAGCTAGCATGCCCAAGGCGCTAACTATTAAAACTAACAAGGTAATTAATTCATTGATCATTTTAAAGTATATACCTGATAAAACTCTTTATAATAATATTTTCACCCAGTTTGGCAATGGCTTCCTCAATTAAATCTTTGATTGTTTTGCTTTCGTCTTTTATCCAGAGCTGCTCTAAAAGCGGGGTTTCTTCGCCTCCCATGGCAGCAATTTGAAGGCATAGCTCATGAGCGAGCTGTTGAAAGTCTTTAGATTTTGCCACAAAATCTGTTTCACAATTTAATTCTAAAAGCACGCCAACTTTTTTATTAGGGTGAATGTAGCTGTCAATTATCCCCTGACTTGCTTTTCTTTCAGCCTTTTTCTGAGCCACTTCCTTCCCCCGTTTTTTAAGAATTTCTTTTGCTTTCTCTGCATCGCCCTTGGCTTCCGTCAGGGCTTTCTGACATTCGGTAATTGAAACGCCGCTAGCTTCGCGCAGTTGTTTAATTTGATTGATAGATATCATTTAAGTTTTAGGCTGTTGTTTTTCGCTTTTCACTTTAAGTTTCGCGCTTAAAATTGCTTCTTTGGTTTTATCTAAAATATATTTTACAGAAGAACGAGCATCGTCATTGGCCGGAATCGGGTAATCTGCTAAGGTAGGGTTAATGTTAGTGTCGGCTATGCCAATTATTTTTACCCCTTTTATTTTTGCCTCTTCCACGGATAGGTGGTCTTTTTTCATATCAGCCACAAGAATAGCATCTGGCAATTGATTTAATTCTCTAATTCCGCCGAACTTCGTCTCCAGAACCTCTAATTCTTTATTAAGCTTGATTTGTTCTTTTTTGGTATATTTTTCAAATTCCCCTTCGGCTTTTTTCTTCTCCAAGCCCTTGAGGTGTTCAACTCTTTTTTTGATATTTTCAAAGTTAGTAAAGGTTCCGCCCAGCCAACGCTCATTTACATAGGGCAAGCCGCATTCTTCAGCTGTCTCTTTTACCAAGTCTTTAACCTGGATTTTGGTTCCCACCAAAAGAAGAGTTTTTCCCTCAGAAATGAGTTTTTGGATAAATGCTAAAGCCTCTTTGAATTTTTCAGCGGTTTTGGTTAAATCGATAATGTGAACGCTATTTCTGACACCGTAAAGATATGGTTCCATTTTGGGATGAATTCTGGAGGTGCGGTGGCCGAAGTGAAGACCGGCCTGAGCCATCTCTTCGGGGTCAAGCTTAAGATTCTCCGCTTTTGTTTCTTTTTTTGTCATATCTGGTAGTATACAATACTTCTCTTGAATTTTCAATATCGTTGAGCTATAATACAAACATCATGAAACAAAATATCCATCCTAAATACTACGAGAATGCCAGGGCGCAGTGCGCCTGCGGGAACGCCTTTACGGTTGGCTCAACCAAAGAATTCCTTGAGGTTGAAATTTGTTCTGCTTGTCATCCTTTTTACACTGGGAAAGAAAAAATAATGGATACAATGGGGCAGGTTCAAAAGTTCAGAAAAAGATTAGCAAAGAAAGAAGAATTGGAGGCAAAAAGAAAAAAAAGGAGTCGATGAATCTAAAGACTCTTCTTCACCTTCGCCCGCCTATGGCGGGCTCGGTAGTCGATGAAAACCGGAGAAATTAAAAAGGAATACGATGAAGTTTTAGAACAACTCAGTAGCCCTGGGTTGATTTCAAATTGGCCCACCTCCGCTAAAGCTGCGGCGGACAAGGAAAAATTTGAGGAACTAATTAAAAGGAAGGTTTATCTTGAAAAAGTTATTGAAAAAGATAAAGAGCTTCAGGATATTAAAAGCAAAGTTGATGAAAATAAATCCATTATTTCAGCTGGCGAAGATTCTGAATTGGTAGCTTTAGCTGAAACCGAAATTTTGCAGTTGCAAGAAAAAAAGAAACTATTAGAAAAAGAGTTGGAAGCTTTAGCTAAGGGCGAAGAGCGGGAAGAAGGACCTAGGTCGGTTATTGTGGAGATTCGGGCGGGGACAGGGGGTAAAGAAGCTGCCTTGTTCGCTGGAGACCTTTTTAAAATGTACTCTAAATATGGACAGGCGCAAGGTTGGCAGCAAAAAGTTTTAGACTCCCACCCTTCTGAATTAGGGGGTTTTAAAGAAATAATTTTTGAGCTAAAAAACAAGGATGTTTACTCCAAAATGAAACACGAAGGAGGCGTTCATCGAGTCCAACGAATCCCAGAAACCGAAAAAACCGGCAGAATTCACACTTCCACTGCCTCGGTTGCTGTCTTACCCAAGCCCAAAGGAACTGAAATTAAAATTAGCCCTAAAGATTTAAAAATCGATGTATATAAATCCTCGGGGCCAGGAGGTCAATATGTGAATAAAAGAATGACGGCTGTTAGAATCACCTATTTACCGTCCGGAACCGTTGTCACCTCCCAAACAGAAAGAAACTTACAACAAAACAAAGAAAACGCTATGTCTGTTTTGGAAGCTAAACTTTTAGAGAAAGAAGTAACGGCCGAGTCAGAAAAATTAGGCGAAAAAAGAAAAGCCCAAATAAAAGGGGCTCAAAGGGCTGATAAAATTAGAACTTATAATTTCCCTCAAGATAGGGTTACTGACCACCGCCTCAAAAAATCTTGGTACAATATTGAAGAAATTATGGCAGGAAGATTAGACCCTCTCATCAAGGCCTTACAAAAAGCTCTTCTTTAACCCGCCTTCTCTAAGGTTTCAATGTCTTTTGCGTAGTTGGTAGCAATAGCCATTACCGAATCGCCGTAAAAACGGTATCTGGTGTTGGTAGTGCCAGAAAAGTAAATCATGGCTGCCTTCCACTCAGCATTGTAGATTTGCTTGGCGGCTCCGTAATCGGCTAAATATAAAGCTGCTGCTAAAAAAGAATCTTTAATCGACCAAGGATTGGCCGCCTGGCCAGTTATTTTTGCTATTTTATCTTTGTATATCATCCAGGTTGTAGGAATAAATTGAGCTGGCCCCATTGCTCCGCCGTATCCGCCGACACTGGGAATGGGGCAGGAGACTGGAGTCTCGTTCCATTTTCTTCCCAATTCGGCCGTTATCTTAAGAAAATCGTCCACGTCTCCTCTTCTGCCGTTCAGACCCATCGGTTTCATAACATTATTTACGGCAGCACCCATTCTAATATTTACTCCGGCGCCGGTTTTTAAATTAGTGAGATAGCACTGGCCAACGTTTTTTCCGATATTAGACTCTTGGGTTAAAACCGCGAGCAAAAGGGCAGGCCTGACGCCAGTAATCCTTTCAACAGATTTGGCAATCTCGTAAGCCTCGCCGAAAGTTGGAGCTTCCGGCACTCCAATTAATTCGAAAATCCTCGCCCTGACTTCGACTGCCTTTTTCTCGACTTCCCCTTTCTCTTGAAGGTATTTTTGGTATTGAGTTTCAGTTAATTGTAAATAATAATCTTTATCCTTCTGGGTTGTTTCGCTTTCTTGCTTTTGAAGGGTTTGAATCGTCACCAGCCTTTCCAAATCCTGTTTTTCTGTATCTAAGGTTTGTTTTTGTCCTTCAAGATATGACTTTAGGCTTTTGATGTTGGCTAAAAGCTCTTGGTTTTTTTTATTAAGGGCCTCTAAAGCCACCAAATTATCAAAAAAGCTGGAAAGGTCGGGCTCAGCCAGCAAAATTTCAACTAAGGAGCGCTGGTCTTCTTCGTAAATTGATCTCAAGAGGCTGCTTAATTTATCTTTGGATTCCTCAATTTTTAAAGAAGTTTCATCAATTGAAGTTTGGGTGTCCGTAATCTGAAGCCCTAAATCTCCTATCATGACGTTGCTTTGATATATCTGGAGGTTTAACTTATTGATTTGCTGTTTTAAAATATAAATCTGGTTCTGAAGGGTGTTCTTTTCTTGTTGGGTTTTGCTTATGTCCTTCTCATACTGAGCTATTTGCTCTTCCAATTCCTTCAGTTCTTCTTCCAGCGCTGCTCTTTCTTCTTGGGAGCTCAAGGCCTGAATTTGAAGATTGGGTAAAACTAAAAATAAAAGCAGGGTCAAAAGTAAAATTAATTTTAGACTTCGCATAATTATTTCTCCTTTTCTTCTTTCTTTTCCCGCCCAGATTCCTCTGGGCGAGGCTCGCCCTCTTCGAGGGCGGCTTCCCCTACCTTCTTAACTTCTTCCACTTTTTCCTCGACTGGCTTCACTAATTCTTCTTCAACTTTTTCTAGAGGAGTAACTAAAGCCACCACTTCGTCAGCTGCTTTGAGAATCTCTACTTCTTTATCAACAATGAGGTCTTTAATTAGAACGCTGTCTTCAAAAGTTTTTAGCTTATCAACATTGACTTTAATCTCGTGGGGAAGGTTTTGGGGTAAAGCCTTTACTTCCACTTCCTGAATATTTTTAACTAAAGTGCCCCCTAATTCCCTTATGGCCTTGGCTTCCCCTTCAAACACCAGAGGAACCCTGGCTTCAATTTTCTCATCCAATCTTGGCTGATAAAAATCAATGTGGATTGGCTTCTCGGTTATTGGGTCTATTTTTACTTCGTGAATTAACACCGGAGATGCTTTACCATCGATGTCTAAAGAAATTAAGGAGCTCTCCCCTGCCCCTTGATAAATTTTTTCAAATTCTTTTAAATTAACCTTCAAAGAAAAAGGCTCTTTAATTTTTGGCCCATATAATACAGCAGGTAAAACGCCTTTTTTTCTTAAGGCGCTGACTTTCTTGCCAAATTCTTTCCGAGTTTTAGCTAAAAGGGTTAACATATTAAGCTTTGTTTTGGGAGCCAAATAATCTAATTTTTTCTTCTACTATTTTTTGAACGGCCTCCACAACCAAGGGCATGTATTTGTAGGAAACGATCTCTGTCGGCTTTTCTTGAAAGGATTTTTTTAAGGTATTAGTGTAAGCCATTCTCAGCTCTGTGTTAATGTTAATCTTAACTATTCCTGATTTTATGGCTTTTTTAATATCTGCCTCTGGCGTTCCTGAGCCGCCGTGCAAAACCAAAGGAATATTCCCTATTTTTTCTTTTATCTCTTTTAATCTCTTCAAATTTAATTTAGGATTAATCCCCGAGGCTTCAATTCCATGGAGGTTGCCAATTGCTACTGCTAAACTGTCTACTTTCGTTTCTTTTACGAACCTTAAAGCATCTTTGGGTTCGGTCAAAACCCCTTTTTGCTTCCCGACATCACCAATTACTCCCGCTTCTCCCTCGACTAATACTCCATGCTTTCTAGCATAATTTACAACTTTTTTGGTCTCCTGGATATTTTTTTCTAAAGATAAGCCTGAACCATCAAAATGAACAGCGTCGTAGCCGGCATCTATCGCCTTTTTAATATAATCGAAAGATCTGCCGTGGTCAAGGTTTAAAATAATAGGCAGCTTTGTTTTTTCTCTGTAACTTTTAACCAAAGCCGCCGCCTGCTCTAAGCCCACGAATTTACTTTCGCCCTCTGAAGTTCCGACAATTGTGGGCGATTTAAGCTTCTCGGCAGCCTGGACTATCGCTTTTAGCGTTTCTAAATTAGAAAAATTAAACTGACCGATTGCCCACCTTCCCCGCTGGGCTTTTTTGAATAGGTTTAGTATTTTAGCTGGCATAGATTGTTTTGGCCGCAAAGCTCTTTTACTACCTCAACCTTTGGCCACTTCTGCCCCCTCTCTAACAACCCTTTCTTTGCTCCTAATTTTTGGAGGCAGGCAGCAGAATTAGCAATTCCTAAACGGACAGCATGTTTAATGCTGTTCGTTTTTATGAGGCCCGAGAGGAATCCTGAATTAAAAGAATCTCCGGCGCCTGTAGTATCTATCAGTTTTATTTTGGGAGGCTGGGCTCTATATAGATATTTACCGTCCGAAACAACGGCTCCGTCAGCACCCTTCGTCATGATACAAATGCCGTCTACCAACTTATCCAGTTTTTGGAAGATCGCCTTCTCTTTTTGGTAAGGAATTTTGGTTAATAGGGAGGCCTCTTCTTGGTTTAAAATTAAGATATCGACTTTCGCCAAAATTCTTTTTAAGGTGGACTTGGACAAAGTTAATTGGTTGTATCCCAGGTTCAAAGCTGTCTTAATTTTGTTCTTTTTTGCAAAATCAACTACGTCTTCAGTAATATTGGCCATCTTTTCGGCAAAAGGAGCTAAATAAAACCATTTTGTATTTTTAATTTTTTTCCAGGGAATGTCTTTTTTAGTTAAATCATCCGATGCTCCACGATAAACCAGAATGGTCTTTTCTCCGTTGGGATAATTTAGAATAACCGAAACGTTGGTCAGTTTTTTGCTTGTTTTTTTAATTAGACCCGTATCAATTTTTAAATTTTTTAATTCTTTTATAGCTGATTCTCCAAAATAATCGTCCCCCACCATACCGCAATAAGCCACTTTCAGCCCCTGGTTGGCGAACGTGGCCGCTGCATTGGTTCCTCCCCCGCCGGTGGAAAAAGCGATTTCATCCATCTTCATCTTGGAACCGGCAGGCAGGCAAAGACCCTTGCCCACTTTGAAGTTTCTGTTGGAAACCGCCAAAAACTTCTTTGACTTCAAATAAATATCCTGCGTTGCCGAACCGAAAGTAATTATATCGTATTTCTTTTTCATCTTAATTATGCATATTGATTTACTCTTAATATTTTATTAACCGCTGCTTCTAAAATTTTCTGGTCTTTTAATAGAAATCTAATTCCTTCTTTGGTTAATTTATATCTATATTCCTTTTTACCAATTCTATTTCTTTTCAGATAATAATTCCTATATAATTTTAACAATTGCTTGCTGGCCGTATCGTTTCTACAATTTCTTTCTTTAGTAACCGAAGAGGGTGTAACCCAGTGGAATTTTCGAACCAGCCCTAAATAAGACTTAGAAATAT
Source organism: Parcubacteria group bacterium CG1_02_39_15 (assembly GCA_001872265.1). Lineage (GTDB taxonomy): Bacteria > Patescibacteriota > Minisyncoccia > Minisyncoccales > Paceibacteraceae > Paceibacter. The sequence goes on along the minus strand of MNWE01000016.1, from coordinate 3,207 downwards.
TTCCTTCGATTGAAAATTTATCTAACTTATGTCTGTTTTCTTTTAAAAATTTGATTCCTCTTCCAATTATACTCCAAATTTTCCCTCTTGTATCATTAAAACCGATATTTTTGACAAAACCCATTTTATTCAAAGACAATATTCCATTAGATTTACTACCTTCAAAATGAGACCTCACAATACTCTCGGTTATACCAACTTCTTTAGAAATTTCTTTTACTGTTTTATTTCTATTTTCTAAACTTTGAAGTATCAATAATTTTGTGATATTTTTATCTCTTCTTGCCCATTTTCTTTTTCTTCTTTCTATAATTATTTGTAACGATTCTGCTTTCCCTTTGTGTGAAAAGCCAATTAAATCATAATAAGGTTTAAGTCCGCTTGAAAGAATTGCAAAAGAGTATCTAATGAATTTCTTTCCTCTCAAATAAGTCCAGCCTTCTCTAATTTCGCCAATTTTACCAGAAAATTCAGGAAATTTTTTGATTATCAAGTTTCTTATTCCAGAAAGTAAATTTTTGTTAGAAGAGTGAAATTTAATCCTACAATCTTCTACGCTTGCTTCGTCATCTGCAAATGCCTTAATACCTTGAGCAATAGGTTTGTCCGGGAGTTTGAAAATCACTGGCGGAATAAATGATTTATGACTTTCGAAATTAACCTTGTAGATGTGTCCAAGAATGTATCCTATGACGCTTGGAATTTCAACTATTGTTTCTCTTTTTATATGAGGAACTTCTCCAAAAACTTTTAAATCTTCCTCAAATTCATCTAATAATTCTTTAGCATAGTTTCTATAAAATGGTTTTGCAACACCATATTTTCCTCCATAGCCATCTCCTAACAGATGAAAGAATATTCTAATTATTCTCTCATCTTCTTTTAAGGGAAATTTGGGGTTTTTAATAATTAAACTCGTTCCGATGCCTCGATAGGCAATTACTTTCTTTTCAATTTTATTAATATCAAATTCGCAATAACCTTTTTTAGAAAGGAGATTTGTTAATTTTATTATCGTCGATAATTTTATAAATCTATTTTTAACTCTGAAAGAATCCACTATTCCAGTATCTGTATAGTTAACAAGGTCTCCTATTTTTCGGTAAATCCCGAAAACCTCTTTTAATGTTTCTAAAAATTTTCCCCGAATTTGATCCTCCAATCGAATAAAAATCAAATCTGAAGGTAAATCTATTAAGTGAAATAGTCTCATTTTTTTAATTTTTTTTCTACCTTATCTGCTAAAAGTATTGTTTTTATCACAGAATCCGGGTTTACCGAAATAGAATCAATACCACATTTAATTAGAAATTCTACAAAGCCTGGAACCGATGCCGGTGCTTCTCCACAAATACTCACTTTCTTTCCATATTGATGAGCTTTTTTGATAAATTCTGCTATTGTTCTCTTTACTGCTTCATTACTCTCATCAAAAATATGAGCTATTTTTGCGTTATCTCTATCAACTCCTAACAAGAGTTGAGTCAAGTCGTTACTGCCCACAGAATAAGAATCGAAGATTTCACTAAACTGGTCTACCAAAACGACATTTGAGGGAATTTCACACATGACAATCACCTTTAAGCCGTTTCTCGTCTTTCCCAGGCCATTTTTTCTCATTTCTTCCAAAACCGTTTTCCCCTCTTCAACCGTCCGGCAAAAAGGAATCATTGCCCAAATATTTTTCAAGCCAAAAACTTCTCTCGCCTTTTTAATTGCCTTACATTCCATTTCAAAAGCCGGTCTAAATTTTTCGTCATAATATCTCGAGGCTCCTCTCCAGCCCAACATTGGATTTGATTCTTCTGGCTCAAAAATCTTTCCGCCAACCAAGGCAGCGTATTCATTAGTTTTGAAATCGGAAAGCCTAACAATAACCGATTTCGGATAAAAAGCGGCAGCGATTTGGGAAATACCTTCGGCTAATTTATCGATAAAGTATTGTTTTTTGTCTTTAAAATCTGAAGTGATTCGGTCAATTTCCGATTTTGTTTTTCTGTCCTTTAAGCTGTCGTAATGATAAAGGGCCAAAGGATGAATCCTGATTTTATCTGCGAGAATAAACTCAATCCTCGCCAGTCCCACTCCGGAATTCGGCAGAAACGAGGTTTTGAAAGCGATATCGGGAGCGCCGATATTTACCATTATTTTTGTTTTTAATTTTGGTATTTTCTTCAGGTCGTATTTCTTGAGAATAAACGGGATTTCCCCCTGATAAATTCTCCCGATCGATCCTTGGGTGCAATCAACCGTCACGGTTTCGCCGGTTTTAAAAAGTTTTGTCGCGACTCTAACTCCGACGATGCAGGGCACGCCCAATTCTCTTGCTACTATTGCCGCGTGACAAGCCTTCCCGCCTTCGTCGGTAATAATGGCTGAAGCCAGCCTCATTACCGGCACCCAGTCGGGGTCGGTCATTTTTGTCAACAGGACTTCGCCTTTTTGGAATTGGGAAATTTTTGAAACATCCGAAATCAATCTTATTTTCCCAATCCCGATTTTATTGCCAATGGCAATGCCGGTGATGACTGGGGATTTTTTGGTTTTAATTTGATATTCTTGATATGTTGCTGTTTTTTTGTTTTGGACCGCATAAACCGTTTCCGGCCTTGATTGGACGATAAATAATTTTCCCGTTTTTCCGTCTTTTGCCCATTCGATATCCTGGGGTTTTCCGTAATGCTCTTCAATTAAAACCGCCCATTTGGCCAAGGTTAAAATATCTTCGTCGCTAAGAGAAAATTTTAATTGATTTTTAGGAGAAACATCCGCTTCCTCCAATCCTCCGTTTTTTGCAAAAATATATTTTTTATTTTTTCTCCCTAAATTTTTAACAATAATCGGCCTGTATCCTTGTTTCAGGGTTGGTTTAAAAACATAAAATTGGTCGGGAGTTATTTTGCCTTTAACAATCATTTCGCCTACTCCCCAGATGGAGTTAATCAAAACGATGTCTTTGAATCCGCTTTCCGTGTCCAGAGTAAAGATTATCCCTGAGGAGGCCAGATCCGACCTCGCCATTTTCTGCACGCCGATTGAAAGAGCGAAGTTCAAATGGGAGATTTTTTTCTCTTCCCTGTAAGCGATGACCCGGTCGCCGAAAGACGAGGCCAGGCATTTTTTAATCGCCTCCAATAATTTTTCTTTTCCTTTGACGTTTAAAAATGTTTCAAACTGGCCGGCAAAAGAATCCTTGGGAGCATCCTC
>MNWE01000046.1 GCA_001872265.1 Parcubacteria group bacterium CG1_02_39_15 | reverse complement strand
GGGGGTGAGATTTGAACTCACGACCTTGGCCTTATGAAGACCCTGCTACTAACCGCTGAGCTACCCCGGCCGGCACCTTCCTTGTTGCGGGAGTGGGAATTGCACCCACGTCTCGAGGTTCTCTATGTTAATCCATTTGTTACCAAATGGGACGGACTATACCACCCCCGTGAGATAGAAAATTATCTCATGGGGCTTCCATTATAGTCTCTGAACCTTCCCTATAAGATATGAAATTATCTCACAGGGCTTGGCTGCTGATTGCCCTACCTTCTAAGCTGAAAAGTAGGGGTTCCCAGCAATTTAGGAAGTTTTCCACAGGATGTTGCCACCCTGGGCCACAAAATTTTATGGGCCTCGCAAGATACTACTTCTCCATCCCGCGACGGTATATTAACACGCTTTAGAGGGCTTGTAAATCGGTCAGGGCTTTTTCGTAAGTTTCAACTGTTTTTTTGGCCTCTTCTAAGCTTAAACGATAATCCGGGTCGTGAACGATATTATTGCGGGTTTTATGGGCCTGTTTAACGTCTTCAACGTTAGGAACAGAAGCGATTGTCAGCTTGGTCAGCCTCTCGCCCAAGGTTTTTCCGCCAAATCCCATTCCAGTTAAAATTCTATCTAACATGGCATCTGCCTTAAAAACCGCCAATTTATATTCTGACTCTTGGCCTGTTATTAAGCCAGCTTTGATTTTTTGCCAATCTCTGACAATCTTTCTTACCCCAAAAGGACGATAGGTTAAAATTTCTTCTAAATCCCAGATGACTAACCGATAAAACCAGGAGGTCTTAAGTAAAGCCCAAATAACATATCCTAAAAAGAAAAAACTTATAATTATAAAAATAAACCTTATTAATTTTACCCAATCGGGAAAAGTTGGCGAAAGAATAAAATGAATAATACCTTGGATTATTTCTGACATGTTTGTTCAAATTTTTCTCCTATTTCTAAAATTATATCTTCTTCAAACGGTTTGCCAATAATTTGCAGGCCGACCGGCAGCTGCCCCACTTTTCCGCAGGGCAGGGAAAGAGCCGGCACCCCTACCAAATTAATGGCGACTGTGTAAACATCGACTAAATACATTGAAAGAGGATCACCGACCTTCTCGCCTATTTTAAAAGGAAGAATTGGCGAAACCGGGCCTAAAATAGCGTCTACTTCTTTAAAAACCTTTTCAAAATCATTTTTTACTAAGGTCCTCACCTTTTGAGCTTTTAGATAATAAGCTTCATAATATCCGGCTGATAAAGAATAAGTTCCCAGCATAATTCTCCTTCTTACTTCTTGGCCAAACCCCTGTCCTCTGCTCTTTAAATACACGTCTAATAAAGTATCTGTGTTTGTCTGTGGTTTGGCTACGGAGTAGCCAAACTTTATACCGTCGTAACGAGCTAAATTAGCTGAAGCCTCAGAAGGATTAATTATATAATAAGCTGGTAGGGCGTATTCTGTATGAGGCAGGCTTACCTCCTCAATTTTAGCTCCCATTTCTTCGTATTTTTTAATCGCCGCTTTCACTAATTTTTCTATTCCTGGATCCAACCCTTTAACAAAATATTCTTTCGGTACGCCGAGTCGCAGGTTTCTAATTTGGAATTTGGAATTTGGAATTTGTTTGTAATTTGGATTTTGGAATTTGGAATTTAAATCAATGCTTGTAGAATCCATCTCGTCCTTTCCTTTGATAGCATCGAAAACTATTTTACAATCCTCTACATTTTTTGTTATTGGCCCGATTTGGTCTAAGGAAGAAGCAAAAGCGATTAAACCATATCTTGATACTGCTCCGTAAGTCGGTTTTAATCCTACCACTCCGCAAAAGGAAGCTGGCTGGCGAATTGAACCTCCGGTATCTGAACCCAAAGCATAAATACACTCTTGAGCCGCCACAGCGGCAGCCGAGCCGCCGGAGGAACCGCCGGGAACCCGAGTTAAATCACGAGGATTTCTGGTCGGGCCAAAAGCCGAATGCTCGGTGGAGGCACCCATGGCAAACTCGTCTAAATTTGTTTTTCCCAAAAAAACCGCTTTCTCTCCTTTGAGTTTTTTAATTACTGTCGCATCATAAGGAGCAACGTAATTTTCCAAGATTTTGGAACCGGCCGTACAACGAATTCCTTCAATTAAAATGACATCTTTGATGGCCGAAGGAATACCGGCTAAAATCGGAATTTTTTCTCCGGCAGAAATTAAATCATCAACCTCTTTTGCTTGAGAAAGAGCAAGATTTTCTACGACAGTTAAAAAGGCAAATATCTCTCTGTCTCTTTCTTTGATTTTGTCTAAATAGGCCTTGCAAAGTTCTAAAGCTGAAAATTCCTTTTTGACTAATCCCTGATGAGCCTGGGTAATTGTCAAATCAGTAAGCCCCATTAGAATATGGATTTTACTTTTAAGTAGCCGTTTTTAGTCTCCGGCGCCAGCTCCATTAACTTTGAACTTTGAACTTTAAACTTTAAACTTTTATCTGCTCTCATCACATTCTCAATTTTGGTGGAATGGCTTGTCGGCTCCACCTCAGAGACATTAACCTTTTTCAGTTTCTCTATATAATCTAAAATCTTTGAAAGCTCCTTTTGGAACTTCCCCATTTCTTTTTCTGTTAAGCCCAATCTTGCTAATTTTGCGATGTGTTGAACCTCTTTCCTAGTAATCATAAAGGTTTAGAAATTAGAAATTTTAACGGGGTGGTTCCAGTTCCTCGGTTTCCACTAATACTTCTTGCAATTCATCAAGATTTTCCAGCACCTGACCCGCTCCCCTCACTACGGCAGTCATGGGATCTTCAATCATTTTAGTCGGAATCTTGGTTTCCTTAGCCACTAAAATATCTAGGCCTCGCAGAAGTGAGCCCCCTCCAGACAGATGAATTCCTTGAGCCATCACATCGGCCAATAATTCGGGCGGCGTTTCCTCAACCGCTGTTTTAATTTCGGCAATAATTTGCTTCACTGATTTTTCCATTGCCCTTCTTATATCTTCGTCAGAAACCATAATTTCTTCGGGTAGGCCGGTGACTAAGTTTCTGCCTCGCATTGGCAACTCCCTTTTGTCTTTAAGGGGATAAGCTGAGCCAATGCCAATCTTGATGGCTTCGGCGGTTCTCTCGCCAATTAATAATTTATATTCTTCTTGAGCAAACTGAATTATATCTTCATTAAGTTTATCTCCGGCCACTCTTAAACTTTTAGCCAAAACTATTCCTCCCAAAGAAATAATTGCCACTTCGGTTGTCCCGCCACCAATATCAACAACAAAATTGCCCCCTGCTTCCTGAACCGGAAGACGGGCGCCAATAGCGGCTGCCATGGGTTCTTCAATCAAAAAGACCTCTCTTGCCCCGGCCGATTTTCCAGCATCAATCACTGCCTTTGTCTCCACTTCAGTTACGCCGGAGGGAATACCAATAATTATTCTTGGCCGAGGATTCAGAGGCCATCTTCTTTTATGGGCTTTTTCAATAAAATACCTCAGCATTTGCTCGGTTACCTCAAAATCAGAAATCACTCCTGCTCTAAGAGGCCTGGTGGCAACAATGTGAGCTGGCGTTCTGCCTACCATTTTTTTAGCTTCCAGGCCGATAGCCAAAATCTGGCCGGTTTTCTGATTTATTGCCACTACCGAAGGTTCCTGGATAACGATTCCCCGACCCCGAACATAAACCTCCGAGTTGGCTGTTCCCAAATCAATAGCTATGTCTTCTGAAAAAAGATGGAGAAGTTTGTTTAACATACCCTACGAAATTACGAAATTTTTACGAATATACGAAAGTTTAACTAATTTAGTTTTCTTTTCACTTCTCTTTTTTATCTCTACACAGTTTTGTTTTAGGGTTCTCTCACTGATAACTAAACGGGTTGGTATGCCAATTAGGTCAGCGTCGGCGAATTTTTCTCCAGCCGTCTTATCTCTATCGTCATATAATACTTCGATTTCCCTCCTCTGTAAATCTTGATAAAGATTTTCAGCCGCTTTTTTGACCTTTTTGTTATTCTCAATTTGGATCAGATGGACCAAAAAAGGAGAAACTTCTCTTGGCCAGATTATACCCTTTTCATCGTGGCGCACTTCAACAATGGCGCCCATCGTTCGAGAAGGCCCTATCCCGTAGCAACCCATTATAATTAATTTTCTTTTTCCATCTTTATCAATAAAAGAGGCTCCCATTGCTTGAGAATATTTAGTCCCTAAGGGGAAAATATTCCCCACCTCAATCGAACTTCCTTCTTTTAAAATATTTTTACACTTAGGGCACTTATCACCAGCTTTCAACTTGGCAATCTCTTTATTTTGAGCAAAATCTCCCTTCAAGCAATATAAAATAGTATCCTCTCCTCCTTCGGCTAAAACCTGGAATTCGTGGGTATACTCTTTAGTAAACCCGGCTCCTGAAGCTTCAGTTAAAATCGCTTCCAATCCGCATCTCTCGAAAATTTTTAAATAAGCCTGAGCTGCTTTTTGATAATATTTTTTAAAATCTTCTTCTGAGCTGTGAAAACTATAGAGATCTTTCATGTCAAATTCCCTTCCCCGCAGCAAGCCCGATCTCGCCCTCGGTTCTTTTCTAAATTTGGTTTGAATTTGATAGAGAAAAAAAGGAAGGTCCTCGTAAGATTTAACGTAATGCCTGGCTATGTCGGTTATCATCTCTTCATGGGTGGGCCCCAAACCGATTTCTTTTTTATCTTCCTGACATTTATACATAACCTCTCCTATTTCTTTTGCCCACCTGCCCGTTTCTTCCCAAAGATTTTTTGGCTGGAAAACAGTCATTAAAATTTCTTGGCCAGAAATTTTGCTCATTTCTTCTCTAATAATGTTTTCGATTTTCCTTAGAACTTTCAAACCCAAAGGCAAATAAGTAAAAACGCCAGCCATTTCTTTATAAATAAAGCCGGCCCTCAAAAGCAGTTGGCTATTTATGCTTTTTTCGTCTTTTGGCGTCTCTTTTAAAGTTTTGGCGAATAGTTCAGATTGTTTCATAAAGAAAAATATGATGTTTATACCTTGGAATTTGCATTTTCGTCAGAAAATGCGCGGTATATCAAATTTTATGGTGACAAAAATCATAAAAGTAATCAATAAAAGGAAGAAGAAAGCGGTGATGTTTTGTTCTACTTTCTGAGGAACCGGCTTTCTTCTTACAGCTTCAATTGTCAAAAAAAGCAGTTTCCCTCCGTCCAAAGCCGGAATGGGCAAAAGATTGAATATGGCTAATAATATGGAAATTAAAGCAGTGAAATATAAAAAGTAGCTTAACCCTAACTGCCAGGCATGTCTCAGGAAATCAAAAATTCCTAAAGGCCCCATTAAAGAAGCACCGGCCGGAAGGCCTTCCCCCTTAAGAACTTGACTGAATACTCCGGCTAATCCCTGCAAGGCAGCAACGGTAATTTGGCCGGTAGCAGTTATTCCTCGCCAAGGAGACTCATACCAGGGAAAGGAACGCAGAGCGGTTCTGACTAAAGCCACTCCCGTTGCTCCCTCCCCCGCCGGCGGCGATAAGCGAGGAACCAAACTAACCTCAATGATTTCTTCCCATCTTTGAATTGTTAAAGTGATTTCCTTGCCGCGATGTTCATTAATAAAATTAGTTATTTCATTAACTTTGTCGCTGCGCAAAACAGAATCTTGATATTTTATTTCTTTAATAATATCAAGGGGTTGGAGTCCGGCGACTTCGGCTGGCGAATCTTCGGCGACCTGGGCAATTTGAACCTGGGGAGCAACTATCCCTTGGTTAATCTCATCGCTCACCGGAGTGGGTATTCCTAAACTAAAAGTAATGCTTAATAAAATTGCAGCAATTATCCAGAAAGAAATCACTCCTCCTAAAATAATTAATACCCTCTGGCGCATCGGTTTTCCAATGAAACTTCGGTAATCCTCAATGCCGCCCTCCTCGCCATGGATCCGAACGAAAGCGCCAAAAGGCAAGAGGTTTAAAGAATAAACTGTCTCGCCAAATTTTTTTCCGAATAACTTTGGAGGGTAACCTATGCCAAATTCTTCCACTTTCACTCCGCATCTTTTTGCTAAAACAAAGTGGCCAAATTCGTGGAGAGTCAATAGACCAATTAAACTGAAAAAAGCAATTAGGATATTAAGAACCATAATATATGTTTATAATATAATCTCTTTCTTCTTTTTCTCTCCTATCTCTTCAACCTTTTCATTGTATTCATCTACTAAATCTTGGAGTTCGTCTTTGGCGCGAAATTTATCATCTTCTCTAACTTTTCCTTCCCTAAATCCATTTTGGATTTCTCCCCAGGCTTCTTCCCTCCAATGGCGAATTGTTCTCCGAGATTCTTCTTGTTTTTCAACAATCAAATGGGTTAGTTGCTTTCTGTATTCTTCGCTCAAGGGAGGCAAATTAATCCTAATCACGTCTTTATCTAGTATGGGCGAGGCTCCAATTCCGGTCTTCCCTAGAGCAGCCAGAATGCCTTCAACATAAGATTTATCCCAGGGCTGAATCAAAATTTGTTTTGGCTCAGGAATAGAAATTGCTGCCAATTGCTTTAAGGGAAACTTCTCGCCAAAACACTCAACCTGCACATCTTCTACTAAGGCCGGAGTGGCTCTGCCAGTGTGGATTTTGCTTAATTCTCTTTCCAAAAAGTTAATTACTTTATCAAATTCTGGTTTAATTTTACTGATAGTCTCTTTGTAAGTGCCCATAAATTACAGTTCCATGAGTAAAACTTCTAAAGCTAATTTTGGATTAACATTAGTGGTTGAAATTAAAAAATTCGTTGTTTGAATTTTCCGAATTGCTTCTATAAGTTTCGTGGCGGAATAATTTCCCAGGCCCGCTTTCCCTTTTATTTTGGAGATTAAAGCGTCTCTCAGCAAGGACATCCAGATCTCTAAAGCGTTTTTCAGATTTTCAGAATCAGCAGATAGCGTTTTAGCGTATTGAAAGCGCAAAAATAAGTCTGACTGGATAATTTTAATAAAGCTGTTCCTTATCTTCTTTTGGTTGTCTATTGCTTGAGGAGTTTGGAGTAAGTCCATTACGAGACCGGGCCTGCCAGAAGCCAAACTAATAATTTCTTGCCATTTCTCCGGAACTGTTTTTTGAGCCCTTAAGAATTTTTCGATTTCAGAGTTTTTTACTGGATAAAACTTAATAATTTCGCAGCGAGAACGAATTGTCGGGAATAAGGCTTCGGGCAAGGAGGTTATTAAAATCAGAATGGCGTTTCCTTTGGGTTCTTCCAGGGTTTTTAAAAGCGAATTTTGAGCTTCCGGATTTAAACAATGGGCTTTGTTTATGACGGCAATTTTAAATGGGCTAGAATAAGGTTTTAAAGCAAGTCTCCAGCTAAGTTCTCTTATTTGCGATATCTGAATTTCTTTTTGTTCCGGCTCCACTAAAATAAAATCAGGATGCTCTCTTTCTAAAATATCTTTTCCGCAAATTAATTTAACAAACTCTAAAGCAATTGTTCTTTTCCCCAATTTTTCTGGGCCACAAAATAAAAGAGCGTGGGGAATTCTCTTAGATTGAAAAAGGTTCTCTAAAAACTGCCATTGTTTTTGATGCCCGATAATCATAACTCAAGATACAAAAGTCAAAACAATTTATCTCTATTTATCTCTATTTATTTCAACTTTATCTCTATATATATCAAGGATATAAATTGATATAAAGTAGATATAAGGTTGAGACAAAGTTGTTTGTAATGTTTATTTTTTGATTTATTTCTTAGATGTTATGCTCTTTTTATAAACTTCGAGGTTTTCCAGAACTACACCAGTGCCCCTAGCCACGCAAGATAAAGGCTCTTCGGCCAAAATGCAAGGCACACCGGTTGATTGGGCAATAAGACTGGGAAGGTTCTTTAACAAGCTCCCTCCGCCGGCCAAGACCATACCCTTATCCATAATATCAGCTGATAACTCTGGCGGAGTATCCCTTAACACCTGCTTGATTACTTGAATAATTTCTGCGAGAGGATCGGTAATGGCAGCGGCTATTTCACCAGAAAAAATTTTAATGTTCTTGGGCAAGCCTGAGACTAAATCTCGCCCGCGGATTTCCATTGTTTTTTCTTCCTTTTCTGGCAGAGCTGTGCCAATTTTTATTTTTATATCTTCAGCGGTTTGTTCTCCGATAGCTAAATTGTATTTTTTCTTAATGTAGTCAGAAATAGCCAAATCCATTTCGTCGCCAGCAACTCTAACTGAATTAGCAGTTACTATTCCGCCCAAAGAAATTACCGCCACCTCGGATGTTCCGCCGCCGATATCCACAATCATATTTCCCGAACAAGAGCTAATCGGCACTCCAGCCCCAATAGCAGCCAAGATGGGCTCTTTAGCTACAAAAACTTGTTTAGCTCCAGCCGTTACACCAGCCTCAATAACTGCCCGCCTTTCGGTAGAAGTGATACCGGCCGGAACTCCGATCAATAATTCTGGTTTAATGAATCGCCAAAATCCAGAAACCTTGTCAATAAAATATCTCAACATAGCTAAAGTCACCCGGAAATCAGCGATTACTCCGTCTTTTAAGGGACGATAAACTCTGATGGTGTCGGGAGTGCGGCCGATCATCTCTTTAGCTGCTTCGCCCACAGCTAAAATTTTGTTTTCAGAAAGAGCCACAGCTACAACCGATGGCTCTTGCAAGACCACTCCTTTCCCCGGCACAAAGACCAAAGAGTTACAGGTACCTAAATCAATTCCGATTTTTCTTGGCATACCCCGTTAGAAATTAAATATTTTCAGTGGTTATTATGTTTTGACCTTTGAATGTCTTGATAATCATTGTTTGAATTGATCAAAGGGTTTTTAGGTAGAAAATATTTTGAACTGAATTATTGCCCCGAAAACCCTTGCGATTTCTAACGGGGCATAGTGGTAATATTGTTCTTTTATATTAAAATGTTTTTGGGGGGTTGGCAAGCCCCGTTAGAAGTCTGTTTTTATATAACCAAAACAGTTAATTTTAGATAGCTCAATTATATTTTGTTGATAATTTTGTTTGACTAAAGCAGAAAAAATTTTTTAATTTTTCTGCCAAGGACTTCTAACGGGGCAAGTTGAGTTAGGGCTATTACGGCAATCAAAAAAACTCCAGCTAAAATAAACAAAAATTGGTAACCTAAAAATCCGATAAGCAAGCCGGAAATAAAAGCCCCCAAAGCCACGCCCAAAGGAGCAAAGATGGTATCTATAACGCTAGCTTCCTCGGGGCCATCTTTTAATTTCTGAGAAGGCGATGAAACTAAAGTTTCATCTTCACCCTTCGCTATCACTCGGGTAATTAATCCAGACCTGCCGGCATTAGCGATTAAAGAACCTGCCGATTTGCCGATTTCTATTATTAAAACCGCCAAAAAATTCAGAACCGGAATTAAAATTCCAAATAAAATAGAGAAGAGGCCAGTAATCAACCCTCCCTGAAAAATATTTTTTTCACTTCTAAAACCTCCCAATTGCCGAATTAATAGAAAGGATATGGGCAAAAACAAAAGGGAAAAAGCAGAAATTAAAATTAGAATTAGATTTTGAGACCAGTTTAAAGATTCTTTCAAAAATAAAATAAAAAAGGCTCGGTAGAAACCAGTTAATAAAAGAGCGGAGAAAGAAATAAGAACCGGCAGTAAAATTGTTTTGTTTTTTATTTTTTGGAAAGCGCTGGCGTAGCTTTGCTGAAATTTCTGAAGATTAAAATATCTATCAAGAGGTTTGATTTCTTGTTTTTTGAGCTGAGAAAAACAAAAAATAGCCGTTAAAACCTGGACAATGAAGCTAAAAACAAAAACGCCAAAAAAGTTGAATTTCCAGATAAAAATGGCGCCAATACAGGGAGCTATGGCATCGGCGTAAAAGGGAGCAGAATAAAACCAGCCAAAAGCCCGGTCGTAATTTTCCAAAGGAGCAGCTATTAAAATAGACCTGGCTGAAACAAAAAACATGGCTGCCGAAATTCCCAGGATAATCTGCCAAAAATAAAACAAAGCTGCTCCAGCAGGATGAGTAGCGGGGATAAAAATCATTCCTAAAGCATAGAGGGCATAGCCCAAAATTCCGATTGAAGATGTTGTGGCGGGGCTTATTTTATGGTTTAGAAAGCCAACAACGGGAGAAAAAATTGCCAAAGGAAGATAAATTAAAAGATAGGTGTAGCCTACTTCGGGAAGCGACAAGCCTCGAGTTACTAGAAACAAAGGGAAATAAAGAGAAAATAATTTGTAGCCGAACATTAGCAAAAAATGGACAACCGTTGTGTCCTTAGTCACCTCTTCAATTTTCGGAAAAGCAAACATACTTTAATATTCTAACAGATTTTTTCGTTTATTGAAATTATGTGGCTAATACGATAATATAGAAAAATCATGGTAAAAAAAGTAAGGGCAGTTATATTTTGGGTTTGTTTATTTTTGTTTCTTTTGGCTGCTCCCTTGACCATCTTTTACTCTCAGGGTTATAGATTTGATTTGAATCCGCCAGCTGGCGGAAAAAAAATTACCCAGACTGGCGGAATTTTCCTTAAGGTTATTCCTAAACAGGCTGAGATTTATCTGGACGAAAAATTGAAAAAGAAAACTGATTTTTTCTTTGGTTCGGCCTTAGTAGAAAATCTTTTGCCGAGAAAATACAAAATTGAGGTAAAAAAGGAGGGGTATCTGTCGTGGCAAAAAAGCCTGGAAGTAAAAGAGAAAGAAGTAACCGAGGTAAAAAACATTATTCTATTTCCTCAGAATTTAAATTTTACAGTTTTAACTAAGGGAGTAGAAAATTTTTGGCTCTCTCTTAATAAAAAAGAGCTGGTCCTAAAAGAAAAAGGGGGACAAGGTTGGAGTCTGAAGCTTTACGATTTAGAAACGAACATCAAAAGCCACTTAATTGCTGAAGGTGATATTTTTTCTAAAGGAGCCGATCTATTAAATCTGGAATTCTCTGCAGATAATCCTAAAAAAATCTCTTTAGAAACTCGAACGGAGCGAGGAGTGGAGATGAAGGCAAACTCGGAGAGGCAAACTTCATCGACTAGCGGGGCTAGAGAAGAGCTAAAGTATTTTACCTTAGAAATTGATAAAACTCCTCCGTCACTAAAAGAAGAGGGGAATCCTGCCCTCCTCCCGGAAAACATTGTTACTTCTCAAACTTTTGACGGAGATTCTTATTATTTAGACAATTTGGGAAACTTTTTTAAAGATGGAGAGAGGTTGACGCGAACGTCTTTTCCGGTGAAGGCCGAAACCGATTATGATATAAAAAAGTTTCAAAACTTTATCTTTTTACGGGAGAATCAAGATTTGTACTGGTTTAATCTTGATTCAAAATCGTTTGAAAGATATTTTGACGGAATAAAAGGATTAAAAATCTCTTCTGACAAAAATAAGTTGGTTCTCTTTTCAAACCACGAAATCTGGATCTTGTTTTTACAAGAAAAACTGGACCCGCCACAAAAAAAAGCCGGAGATAAAATATTAATAGCTCGGCTTTCAGAAAAAATAAAAGATTGTTTTTGGCTAAATCCCGACTATTTGATTTTTAATACCACAGATACAATTAAGATTGCTGAAACTGACGATAGGGACCAAATAAATATCATAGACCTCACAAAATTTAAGGAACCGGAAATGTTCTGGAACAGCTTTAATAAAAAGTTGTACCTTCTCAGTAGCGAAAATCTTTATGCCTCGGCGGCTTTATTTTGACCCCGTTAGAAATTTGCTATTGCAAACTTAGTTTAGTTTTAAATTTCTAGGATAATTTTGTTAATCTCTGGCGACGGACTAAACGAATAGTTTGTCCTCTTTTGGAGGACTGGCCTATTCGGCCACCGTCCGTCGCTGTTTTATTCTTAAACAAATTTCTAACGGGGTTGACTTTCAGTTTTCTTTTTGAAATCCTCCCATTTAAGCTTCCCCCCATTGGCCAAGGCGCAAATCGCCTTAAATTGACAATATTGGCACTGCCAATTATCGGGATAATCCGCAAGTCTGTCTGGAATAATGTTTTTTTCGATTTTGTTTTTTAACTTACTTAGACCGTCCAAAAGTAAAAGGACGCGTTTTTTGTCATAATTTACCACAAATTCCTTTAATTCCTGGTTGTCTTTATTAACATAGAGAAGGATACCTCTGGGTATTTTAAAATAGTGCAAATAAAGCTGAACTTGGTTAATATTTTCTTCTTTGGCTTCCGTTAAGTTTCTGAAAATCATGCTGTTCATGCTTTTAATGTCCAAGACATACAAATCTTTTCCATCGCTGATTATGGCATCTGCCCGGCCGCTAACTAATTCTTGAGGAGGGATTTTGATTTCCGAAGCTACCACATGAATTTCTCTTATACTTAAAAGAGGTTTCATTATCAACTGGTGAATGTAGTCGCCGTGATCAAATAATCTCAAAACGTTAGGCTCTATTTCTCTCCGAGGCGCATTTTTGAACTTAAAAAATACTGCCCGGCCGCACCTGCCGGCATCAGTAATGTAAAAATGGGCCTGTTCTTTATCTTTTTGCCTGTCCAAATAAAATTTATCAATTAGTTCTCTCAACATAAGTTACTACGAAGCGAGGGAAATAATTTTTATGGACCATCCGCAGGCAAATTGCACGGTTCGCCGAAGGCGAAATTTGCCGAGGAACTGAGCTTGCGCCTCGCTGGGGCGCAGAGCGTGTCCTAAAAATTATCTTCCCGAGCGGATTATCGTTTCGCCCACCGAGCGAGGCGAAGCCGAGTGAAGGTTAAAGAAGAGATTTATCTCTTCGCCCACCCGAGCGTAACAAAGGGTAAAGAAGAGATTTATCTCTTCGCCCACCCGAGCGTAACAAAGGGTAAAGAAGAGATTTATCTCTTCGCCCACTGGGGAGCGCGTCGGGCGCGTTTTAAGCCAAACTTCTTTCTTTCTCGCATTCTTGGATCACGCTTCAAGAATCCGGCCTTCTTCAATCTTTTTCTAAAATCGGGGTTGAACAACACTAAAGCTCTGGTTATTCCATGGCGCACCGCCTCTGCTTGAGAGTTGAGGCCTCCTCCCGTCACCTTCGCTGAAATTCTAAACTTATCAAGACACTTCATTGCGTCTAAAGCAGATTTAGCAATTTGCTGAAGAGCGAAAGTGGGAAAATACCCCTCTATCGGTTTTCCATTAACTATAAAAGTTTTGCCACCTTTCGTAAAAAGCCTGATCCTGGCTATTGCTGTTTTCCTTCGGCCGACTGCCTCAAGATATTTTTCTTCCTCTTTGAGAGCCGACGGGGCGGGCTTCTTCTTGATTCTCTTTTTGGCTACTTTTTTTACCTTTGGCTCTCCTTTTTTTGGTCTAGTTTTGGTTTTCTTTTTTTCTGCCATTTTTATTCAAACTTTAATTTTTTAATCATCTCTTTTCTTAGTTTATTTTTGGACAACATCCCCCAAACTGCCTTCTTTAAAACTTCTTGAGGTTTTGTTTTAAAAATAGTTTTTAGAGGGATTTCTTTCACTCCTCCTAGATATTCCGAGTGGCGGAAATATTTTTTTTGTTCCATCTTTTTGCCCGTAATTTTTAATTTATCAACATTTTTAACCACCACAAAATCTCCCATGTCTTTATAGGGAACGAAATCTGGCTTGTGCTTGCCCCTCAAAAGCGTGGCGATTTCGGCTGCCAGTCTGCCCAATACCTTTCCTGTTGCGTCAATGGTGTGTGTTTTGCGTTCCATAGTTTAAAAATTCCGAGCACCAAGCACCAAATTCCAAACAATATCCAAATTCCAATAACCAAAATTCAAAACGGTTTGGAATTTGGAATTTAGAATTTAGAATTTGTTTGGGATTTGTAATTTGTAATTTGTTATTTTATTAATTCTATGATGGCTATTTTTGCCCCATCTGACCTTCTCGGCCCTAGCTTAATAACCCTGGTGTAACCGCCTTTTCTTTCTTTATATCTAGGGGCAATCTCATCAACAATTTTTTTAACTAATTTTGGCGGAAAAAGCTTAGCCAATAATCTTCTTGAATGCAAATCTCCTTTTTTTGCTCGAGTAATTTGCTTCTCTGCAAAAACAGCCACTTCTTTGGCCTTGGCTTCGGTAGTTTTGATTTTTTCTTTTAAGAAAATACTGCCAGCTAAGGACCGCAATAAAGCTTTCCTCTGATCTTTTTTCCTACTTAGTTTTCTTCCCCTTTTTCGTTTTGGCATGTTTTTTAGCTCTAACTGCTTTTTTTTTCTTAATAACTTTTTCCTTTTTTTCTTTCGTCATCAGCGCCGGTTTTTCTTCAGCGGCTTTTTGAAGGGCTTCAGCTAATAGCGAGAAGTGCTTTACTAAAATCTCTGAAGCTTGGCAAAAGGCCGATTCCGGAGTTATGGCGCCGTCGGTTTCAACCTCTAGAAACAATTTGTCAAAATCCGTCCTCTCCCCTACTCGCATGCTATCCACCTTCGTGCTTACTCTCTTAACTGGAGTGAAAATGGCATCCAAAGGTATTACCCCTATTTCGGTTTTTTCTTTTTCTTTTCTCCTAGCTTCACTCGGCGAATAGCCTATTCCTTTTTCAATTTTAATTTCCATCTCCAATTCCGCTGACTTGGCAGTTAAAGTGGCAATGTGACAATTTTTATTCACCAGCTCCACTTGGCTAGGAAAATTAAAATCAGAACCTTTGATCTCTTTTTCGCCTTTAACTTTTAAAGTGGCGATTTGGGGCTCTTCAGTAAAAAGACGGAATCTCATTTGTTTTAAATTAAGCATAAGCGAGACGGCGTCTTCTAAAACCCCAGGGATGGTTGAAAATTCATGAGGAACGCCCTTAATTTTTACCTGGGTAGCAGCGGCTCCGGGCAACGAAGAAAGTAAAACCCGCCTAAGGGAATTCCCAACGGTCACTCCGTAACCCGGGTAAAGAGCCTCTATTTCAAAAATGGCCTTATTCCCCTCTTTTTTAATGACCTTTGGCTGATTGGGTAGTGAAATCATGATTTTATCTTGAATAATACTCAAAGATGGCCGACACCTCGACAGGCGGTGCGGCTTCCTCCAAGCTGGGTTCTCCAATTACTTTGCCTTCTAATTTTTCAATGCTCAGCTCAAGCCAGCTGGGAGGTTTTTGCTTTTTTAATATAGTTTTTATATTTTGAAAAACAGTTTTCTTCGCCTTGTGGGGTTTTACCGCAATCACGTCTCCCTTTCTAACCGAATAGGCCGGCGTATCAATAGATTTGCCGTTAACTAAAAAATGGCCGTGGGACACGAATTGCTTGGCTTGCTCGCGAGAAACGGCAAATCCCAACCTAAAGATTACATTGTCTAAACGGTTTTCCAAGCTCTTGATCAAGATGGCGGTCGGATCTTCTGCTTTTTTCTTTTTAGCTAAAATCTTCTTTACATAATTCGCGAATTGTTTCTCTTGCAAATTATACCAATTTTTTAATTTTTGTTTTTCTCTTAACTCTTTGCCATATTCCGACAGAGGGCGTGGTCTTCGTTTTCCCTTTTTTCCTGGCGGATAGGGGCGCCGAATCATAGGACACTTTGGCGAAAAACATCTCTCGCCTTTAAGAAATAGTTTTGTGCCAAGCCTCCGACAAATTTTACATACCGAACTTTTATTCATTGAATATAAATTATATATAAAAAAGTGAAGGTGGAAAAGAGGACGATGTCCTCTTTGACTTTTTATCTTCCATAGTTTTTACTAAACCCTGCGCACCTTGGGAGGTCGGCAACCGTTATGAGGAATAGGAGTGATGTCTTTAATAGAAACAACCTCTAATCCCCGGGCGACTAAAGACCTCAAAGCCGATTCCCTTCCCGAGCCAATTCCTTTTATAAACACAGCTATTTTCTCAATGCCCAATTTTTTGCAAGTCTCAGCCATAGCCTCGGCCACTTTTGAAGCGGCAAAAGGAGTGGCTTTTTTAGTTCCCTTAAAACCAAGGTTGCCGGCTGAAGCCCAAAATATCGCGTTTCCCTGGGCATCAGTTAAAGTAATGATGGTATTGTTATAGCTTGAAGAAATATAAATTCTCCCCTCTCTTATTTTGTGAGGAGCTTCGGCTCTTATTTCTTTCTTTACCCTAGCTTCCACTTTCTCTCTTTCTTTCAAGAGCTCTTCTTCTGTTTGTTGAATTATGCGTTTCTTCCCCATAATTTATTAGGTTGGAGTAGCGGCTGGCTTTCTACCGCTTCCCACGGTCTTTCTAACATTACCCCTGACGGTCCGAGTGTTGGTACGGGTTCTTTGACCCCGAACTGGTAATCCTTTAATATGCCGCGAACCCCGCCAAGAACCTATGTCTTTTAATCTTTTGATGTTCATCATCACCTCTCTCCTCAACTCTCCTTCAATTTTATATTCCTTCTCGATAATCTCTTTAAGTTTATTTACCTGCTCTGGAGTTAATTGAGAGGCACGAAGCTGCGGCTCTACGCCAGCTTCATTTAAAATCTTTCTCGCCAAAGAAAGACCTATTCCGTAAATATAGGTCAAGGCAGTTTTTATTTGTTTGTCTTCTGGGATGTTTATCCCGGCAATTCTCGGCATGTAATTTTGCTTCGCAAAATACACAGATCTACACGGATATTTTCGCGTGCTCTGCACGCTTACACAGATTGACACGGATAAAAATAATCTGTGTATATCTGTGCAGTCGCCGAAGGCGACGCTCATCTGTGTAAATCCGTGTGTTCGCGAAGCGAATTGTCAGCCTTGGCGTTGTTTATGTCTGGGATTTTTACAAATGACATAAACTCGTCCTTTTCGGCGGACGATTTTGCATTTCTTACAAATTTTTTTTACTGATGGTCTAACTTTCATTTATCAAGCTTTATTCATTTTATATTAATAAAATATGTGAAAGCGCAGATGGAAATGAAGCTTTAGCTTCATTGACTATTTTTCTCTATAAACGATCCTTCCTCTTTTCTCATCGTAGGGGCTTAATTCAACCTGAACTCTGTCGCCGGGCAAGATCTTAATATGATATATCCTCAGTTTCCCCGCCAGATGGCAAAGCGCCTCTCTTCCGTCATCTAATCTTACTTTGAAATTGGCGCTAGGCAAGGCTTCTAAAATTGTCCCGAATTGACGAGAAAAATTTTTTTTATTCATCTTTAAATACAATTAGATAATATACCAAGCATTTCTTCTTTAGTCAATCCTTAAGGTTATTTTAACCTTCCCTTCTTCAGCGGGAATCTCCTTTACCCAAAATGGCCAAAGCTTGATTTTAGCCTCGCTAATTTCTGGCTGCCCCTCCAAAAACAATTTAGCTTCGGCGGCCGATTTCTTTTCCAAAGCTCTTTTTAATGCGGTCTCGTCGATGTCCGAATAAATTTTAGCTTCCAAATCTAAAGAAAGAATGATTTTCCCTGCCTCTAAGGTGGAGTTGGTCAAAAAATAATTTACTTTCAAACTCGCCGGATAAATTACTTTATTGTCGGGGACTTGAGATAAAATAAATTCGTTAGCGAATTTCTTAAGGTCTTCCACCTTAAAAGCTAAAGTAAGTGAACGAGCTTTTACTTGATAATTAAATTTTTCCAAACCCACTCCGGGTTTTGCCAAAGAGCTAGCCTCAATGATTTCCGTTGTTGTGGCTTCTGCCAAGAAGGCGAAGTCAGCTGAAATTTTATTTTTTAAATCTTCGTTGCATTCTTTTTTGGCTTTTTCCGTAAGCGACTCTTTTGCCTTATCTAAATCTTCCTGGGTAACTTGGGAGGTTCTTGCTAACATGCCCCCCTTTATTGACTCAGAAGACTTGCCATAAACAAATGTGTATTGAGGAGTTCCAGCCAAACCAGGAACAGAAAAAGTTGAAGCTTCAATATTATATTTTTCGCCCGGGCTATCAGCTATTACTTTAACATCAACTTGCCCCTTAGTTGGGATAACTACCCTTTCTACGGTTCTGAACCATGGGTTTTCTCCTTTCTCGAGAGAAGGCTGAAATTTTTCTAAAGGCGCCTGGAATCTCGTCTGGGCTACTAAAACTTGGGGTGAATTATAATTATTATAGATCTTAATTGTACCTTCAGCTTTCTTAGCCTCTGACATCTCGCCGGAAGAAGAAAAATCCCCAGAAACCGTTTTTTCAGTCTGAAAAATTTTCCCCGGGACTACCTTATCTAAAAAATTAATTGCTTCTGCGGATTTGTCTACTGTTGCTTTGGTTTTGAAAGTCAAAATTTCTATTTCTGGCTTTATTTCAATTTCGGCCCGCGACAGACTGGAACTAACAATCACTCCAATTATTATTAAAACTGCGGCAATAACTAAGAAAACCTTATTAAAAGGAAGTTTCGGAGCCGTAATTTTTATTTCAGGTCTCTTAAAGCTAAAACTTGGCTCTCTTACTGGAGGCAATTCCTCTCTAATCTCTTTTTCTTTTTTCTTCCCCGGGGGAGAAATATCAATTACTCTTTTCTCCATAGTGGTAATACTTCATTTATTATATCAAATTATTTTAATATTGCTCTAATTCTCCTAACGCCCGAGCCGGACGATTCTTCTTTTATAATTCTAAAATGGCTGAGCTCTCCGGTTTTTTTTGCATGAGGTCCAGCGCAAATTTCCTTAGAAAATCCCCTTATAGAATAGACGGTCACTTTCCCGGGATACTTGTCTTTGAAGAACGCCAACGCTCCAGATTTTACAGCTGTTTGATAATCCGTTTCTTCCTTTTTCACTTCTAAATCTTCTCTTATTTTTTGATTAACCAAGTCTTCAACTTTTTTAACTTGTTCTTGGGTCATTTTGACAGGATGAGAAAAATCAAAACGCAACCTCTGGGAAGTAATATCTGAACCCATTTGTTGAACGTGCTCGCCTAAAACTTCTCTGAGAGCAGCGTGCAATAAGTGAGTGGCAGTATGCAATTTCGCGGCTTCTATAGTTGCGCCTTTCCCCACTCCGCCAAATTTCTTTTCAACTCCGGCCCTGGAGATTTCCCGGTGTTTTTCAAACGCTGCTTTAAATCCCTCCGTGTCAACCTTTATCCCTTTTTCTTTGGCTAATTCCTGGGTCAGTTCTAACGGAAATCCATAAGTGTCGAAAAGGTGAAAAGCATCTTTGCCCGAAATCGCTCCCCGAAGAGCAACCTTTCCGAATTGCTTAATTCCTATTTCCAAAGTTTTTTCAAACTTTTCTTCTTCGTTCTGAATAACCGTTAAAATGTCGGCTTCTTTGGATTTTAATTCGGGATAAATGTCTTTGTAAATCTCAATCACTCTTTGTGCCAGGGGAATTAGAAATTGCTTAACTAAGTTAAGCAATTTCCCATAACGAATTGTTCTTCTTAAAATTCTTCTTAAAATATATCCTTGTTCTACGTTGGAAGGTAAAATTCCTTCGGAGATTAAGAAAACTGAACCTCTAATGTGATCTGCGATAATTCTTCTGGCTTTAATATTAGTCTCGGGAAGTTCTCGGATAAACGGTTCAAATAAATCGGTTTCAAATACACTGGGTTTGTTTTGAGCTACCATCGCCAACCTCTCCAGCCCCATGCCAGTGTCAACCCCCTTCTGTTCTAAAGGCGTCAGTTTCTTATTCTTGTTTTGATAAAATTCATTAAAGACTAAGTTCCAAACTTCTATGCCATTTATATGAATTTCGGTGGTAGGTCCGCAGGGCCCTTCCTCGCCGGTGGGACCCCAAAAATTATCTTCTCTACCGCATTTTTTTATTTTTTCTTCCGGTATTCCTAATTTTTTCCAAATTTCTGCTGATTCTTTATCTTCTGGCACTTCTTTGTCGCCGCCAAAAACAGTAATCGTCATTTTGGATTTTGGAATTTGGAATGTGGAATTTACGAGCTCAAAAGCGAGTTTAATTGCTTCTTTTTTAAAATATCCTCCGAAAGAAAAATTGCCCAGCATTTCCAAAAAAGTTAAATGGCTTTCGTCACCAACTTCTTCAATATCAGAGGTTCTGAAACATTTCTGGCAAGTCGCAACATTTAGCCCGTAAGGCGATTTTTCGCCCAAATAATAGGGTTTGAACTGCTGCATGCCAGCTGAAGTAAAAAGAACCGAGGGGTCAGTGGGCATAAGCGAAGAAGAAGGGACAATCTTGTGTCCCCTCTTCTCAAAAAAAGCTAAAAAATCTCTACGCAATTTAGCAAAGGTCATTTTTAAGAATATCTGTCAGCTACGGTTGAAGCGACAAAAGATTCTGGTTTTATTTTTGGCTCAAAGCCGTTTCCTTTAATCAAACCGGTGACTTCCTTAATCATATTTTTCGTTTTGCCGTTTTCTCCGACGTCGGCGTGAATATAGCGGAATTGATAACGGATATTGTCGGGAGAATTAAGGTCTTGAAGGTTTTTTTCAAAGTTTTCTCTTAAATATAAAGCTAACTGGCAGGAAAGAAAAACTTCTTCTAAAATTCTCTGCTTCCAATTGTAAAATTTTCTGCCCTTATAGGCGACTTTTTTAAGAAAAAAACGGCCTCCCTCTCCGGTCCGCAAAATAACTACTGCTAAGGGGAAATGAGGCTCCTCTCCCGAGGAGGAATCGCAGCCGACAATAATATCATAAAACTTCTCTGGTTTTTCAGAGATGTAATGCCGCAATTCTTCAATCACCCCATTTATTTTGAGGTTGCCCTTAGTAGGATTATAAAAATATCCATTGGAAATCTTCTCCATATATCTTAATTATCTTAGCAAGTTTTGTTAGTAAAATCAACGACCTTAAGATTCATCGACCGCCTTGACCATCCTAATAAATTCATGGGGGTCCAAAGAAGCGGCTCCCGGCAAGCCACCGGCCATTTTGCCCTCCTTAATAAATCCTCTTATATTGCTGCTGTCAACACTGCCGCCATAAATAATCTTGGCTTTTTTGGCTGTTTCTTCGTCAAATATTTTTCCCAAAATATCTCTTATATAAAGGCCGCCTTTCAATGCTTCTTGGGGGGTAGCAACCACTTTATTCTTGCTCGTGCTGATGGCCCAGACCGGTTCATAAACGAAAACTAATTTAGCCACGTCTTGCTTTTTTACTCCCTTTAACCCAGTCTTTAGTTGATATCTCATTTCTTTACCGGGCTTTTTTGTTTCGCTACCGACACAAAAAATAACTTTAAGGCCGGCTCCCAAAGCGGCTATTATTTTCCGGTTAACTAATTCTGTTAATTCTCCGGAGTGCTTCCTTCTTTCAGAATGTCCCAAAATTACATAACCTACTCCCAAACTTTTAAGCTGTTTAGGCGAAACCTCACCAGTAAAAGGACCCCTTTCCCCCAAAAAACAATCCTGAGCTCCAAGCTTAAGATAATTGGTCGCTTTTAAAACGGGCAGAAAAATAAAAGGAGCACAAATTACAGGTTCTACCTTTTTAATATTTCTAACTCCCTTTTTGATAATCTCAAAATTCCGCTTAGCCTCAGTAAGGGTTGCGGGATTCATCTTCCAATTGGCTATAATAATAATTTTAACCATAAGTTTTAGCGAGGCAACAAGTTTTAAAGTAGCTCTCGGAAGCGATTTAGCATGGTCCCGAAGGGTAAATCGCTGAGAGCGCAGCTCCCAAAATCTCGCAGGGACTTTGAGGAGCGGTACTTTCAAAACTTAGTTGCCGAGCAACCTTACTGTTTTCTTAAATATGCGGCGGCTTTTTCTGGCGCAATGGTGGAAATTTCCATTCTTGCTCCCAGTTCAAAACCTGCCCAGGTGGCGGTTTTGGGCAAAATGGTCCAATGCCAGTGGTAATAACCGTATTTTTTACCGTCGCAGGGAGCGGTGTGCAAATAAAAGTTGTAGGGAGGGTCGTCTAATCCTTTGTAGACTTTTTTTAACGCCGCTCTGAAAGCTTCTGACAACTGCCGTTTTTCCTCATCATTCGCCTTTTCAAAATAAGAAAGGTGTGATTTTGGCGAAACAATAACCTGAAAGGCGGATTTTGAGGCAAAAGGACAAACGGCTAAAAATTGTTTATTTTCAAAAATTACCCTTTTCTTCACTTTCCTCTCCCATTCGTTCATCTGGCAATAAATACATTTTCTATTTGTCTTAAAATATTTTTCAGAATTTAAAAGGCCTTTTTGAACATCAACATCAACTAAAGGAGTGGTAATAATCTGAGAATGAGGGTGAGCAATTGATGCTCCAGATTCAAAACCATGATTGTGAAAAATAGAAATATGATTCACGAAATTTTTCTTCATTAAATCTCGGTATCTTTCTTGATAAACATCAAATACTTCTTTTACTTCTTTTAAGGAAAACTGGGCCAATTGCTTTTCGTGGCTTCTGGTAACCACCACCTCGTGAAAGCCCACTGCGTTCACTGTTTCATATAAACCTCCTTCTATATGTTTATCTAATTTCGGAAAAGGAAGAAAAGCGGGGTATTTATTGGGAATAACAATAGTGGTCCAATTTTTGGGAATTCCTTTGCTTTGAGGCATTTTTTTGCCATTAGAAAAAATGAGGGTGGGCTTCTCCTGGGTAGCAATTTTACAGAAAGGGCACTCGGACTTGGGAACTTTATCTATTTTTCTTTGTTCAGCTTTAAAGGTTTCCGGCCTTCTGGCCCTGCCGGTAGCAATAACCACCCAGTCTTTGGATATTAAATCAAAACGAAGCTCCGAAGGAAATTTTACCCTGTTAAATAATTTCGCCTTTAGCGAAATTCCTGCTTTGCGGGATTTAACAGGGTAAACTTTTTGGGACCCTTTAGTCATATTTTTTAGTTATTAAATTCCATCTAATTTTGAGCAAATCTATGCCCATTTTGACCATTGATTTAAACTTGACCGTGCTACGAAGATCGTTTCTCCAAAAAATCGGGATTTCTTTTATTTTGTATCCTAATTTTTTAGCGATTGCTAAAAATTCCGGGTCAAAAGAAAAACGATTAATTTTACATCTAGGGAAAATGTCTTCGGCTACTTTTTTAGTAAATCCCTTGAAGCCGCACTGGCTATCGGCGAGACCCCAGGTGCCAACGATTAAATTAGTCAAAAAACCAAAGGCCTCTCCAGTAAGTCTTCTAATGGGAGGCTGAGGAGGAGATAATACTGCCCCTTTGATATCTCTCGAACCAATAATGATATCGTACCCTTCGATTGGCTCAGGGCAAGTCCCTTTAAAATAGGGCCACATTTTTTCTACTTCCGCAATCGGAGTGGAGTTATCAGCGTCGGTAAATAGCCTATAATCCCCTTTTGCCTCTGCCATGCCAAAGCGAACCGCATACCCTTTTCCTTGGTTTATTTTATAGCCAGTAACCTTTAAATTTTTTATCCTGGGGATTAAACTTTCAGCAACTTCTACTGTTTTATCCTTTGAGCCATCATTAACAACTAAAATCTCGTAATCGTAATTCTGATTCTTTAAATATTTATCAATATCTTCTAAGGTTTTTGATATCCTTTTCTCTTCGTTGTAAGCCGGAATTACTACTGAAAGCCGCATATTAAACTATTTTATCATAGTTAAGATTTTAGCTCCATCTTTAGTTGCGGCAATAGTGTGCTCGAAGTGGCAAGACAAAGAGCCGTCATCGGTTTCAAAGCCATGGCCGTCTTTTGCTTTCTTTAACTTCCAATCCCCCACCGTTATCATGGGCTCTATGCAAAAAGTCATCCCTTCTTTAATTTCTGACCCGGCCCTTCTTTTGCCGAAATTTAAAATTTGCGGCTCTTCGTGGATTTCTTTCCCAATTCCGTGGCCGCAAAGTTCCCTTACCACATTGTAGCCCTGGCCTTCTACGTATCTTTGAATGGTATTCGAAATATCGCCAAAAGTATTACCGATTCTCGCTTTTTTAATTCCTCTTTTTAATGCTTTTTTGGTAACTCGAATTAATCTTTGGACTTCCGGACAAACCTTGCCCACTGGGATTGTAATCGCCATGTCCGTATGAAATCCTTTATATTTCATTCCGATATCTAAAGAAATTATATCTCCCTCTTTTAATTTTCTGTCTGAAGGAATAACATGAACGATTTCTTCATTTATAGAAGTACAAAGGCAAGCGGGAAATCCCTGATAATTTTTAAAAGAACATTTTCCGCCGGATTTTAAAATGAGCTCTTCTGCGAGCTCGTCTAATTCTTTGGTGGTGATTCCTGGTCCAACATTCTTTTCCAACTCTTTCATAATATTCGCCAGGATTTTCCCGCCTTCCGCCATTATCTTTATCTCTTCTGGAGTTTTAACAATTATCATCTGATTTTTCTCAAAATCTCTTTGAAAACATCTTCAATGCTTTGCTCTCCGTTTATCTCAATAAGTCTTCTTTGTTTCTTGTAATAATTTAAGGCAGGAATGGTTTGATTTTTAAATTCCTCTAAACGCATTTTTATTGATTCTATTTTGTCGTCCGGTCGCGTTATAAGCTCTCCGCCACACTTGTCGCACTCTTTAATCTTTTTGAATTCTCCTAACCAAGGGATCAATCTCCCGCATTTTTTGCATTGCCTTCTTTTGGTTAAACGATTATATGACTCTTTTCTAGAAATCTTTAGAAAGAGAACCTTGACGTTTTTTTTCCATTCGTACCAAGTCAGTGCTTCATCAGCAAGAACAGCTTCATAAATTATTCTGGTCCAGCCATCTAAAACAAAACCTTCATTTTTTGAACTCTCTTTTAATTCTTCTAACTTGTCTCCTAAAATTTTAACAATAACAAAGCTAGGGGCCAATTCTCCCCTTCCCATAACTTTTATTAACTTCTTTCCAGTAAAATCACCGGTTTTTTGACGCGCGCGCAGAGTGTCGCCGCTCCCAACGTATTCTAAATTAAACTTCTTGCAAAGCAGTTTGGCCTGAGTTCCCTTTCCCGAACCCGGCGGTCCTACAATAATAAAGACTTTTGATTTCTTAGAATGTTTCATATTCTCGCATTTGCAATTGGGCTTTAATCTGACGCATGGTTTCTAAAACCACTGAAACCACAATAAGTAAAGAAGTTCCGCCAATTAAAAAGCTGAAAGACATAACCCCGGTAATCCCGCCAACAATTGATGGCATTACGGCAATGGTTCCCAAAAACAAAGCGCCAATTAACAATACGCGGTTTAAAATATAGTACATAAAACTGGCGGTGGATTGCCCCGGCCTAATCCCAGGGACAAAACCGCCCATTTTCTGAAGATTGGTGGAAATGGCTTTTGGGTCAAAAGTTACCGCAGTATAAAAATAGGTAAAAAGCACAATTAAAATAAAGTATAAAATACCATGAACCCAAGGATCTTCAAACCAGACTCCAACTTGTTTAGCAATCGTTCCAATTTGACCGCCGGCTCCGCTTAAAAAATTAGCGATCATACTGGGGAATAACATCAACGATAAAGCAAAAATGATAGGAATTACTCCGGCCGGATTAACGCTTAAAGGCAAATAGGTAGAAACTCCGCCATACACCCTTGGTCCTCGCACCCTTTTTGCATAAGAAACGGGAATGTTCCGACGAGCCTCATTGATCAAAACCACTCCGGCGATAATTAATAAAGCCATTCCAAGAAAGAGCAGATAAGAAGGAATTCGGGCGGGGTCCCAAGTAACTATCATTTGACGGATATTATTAGGAAAATCGGCAATAATACCAGCGAAAATCAACAATGATACGCCATTGCCAATTCCCTTCTCAGAAATTAACTCTCCTAACCACATTAAGAATAAAGCTCCGGCAGTAACAGTTAGAATTGAGGTTAAAAGTATAGTTGGATTAAGCTCTCCGATAACATTTTGGCGCTGGAATAGAGTTAACATTGCGTAAGATTGCAGAGCAGCAAAAGGTACAGTTAGCAATCTTCCATACTGATTAAATTTTTGGCGGCCAGCTTCGCCTTCTTCTTTGTACATTCTTTCCAATTGCGGGAAAATCATAGTCAGCAACTGCATAACGATGACGGCCGTAATATAAGGACCTAAGCCCAGCATAACAATAGATAAATTGTCTAAGGCGCCTCCGGTAAATACGTTCAAAAGGCCAAACATCTGGAATTGATTAAAGAAATCCTTTAGATTCTCGGCATTGATTCCGGGGATAGGGATATTGGCCATCAGCCGAAAAAGAGCAAAAACAGCCAAAACAAAAAGAATTTTGCTGCGCAAGTCTCTTATTTTAAAAACCTGAATTATTTTTTGATACCACATGCTTTTGCTCCGCAAAAGAAATTCCAAGCACCAAATTCCAAATTACAAACTATATGTTTTGGTTATTGATAATTGAAATTTGTGATTTGTTTGGAATTTGTGATTTGTTATTTGGGATTTATTTCACAGTACCACCAGCCTTTTCTATCTTCTCTTTGGCACTTCTAGAAACCGAGCAATTCTCGATGGTCAAAGCTTTGGTGAGTTTTCCTTTGCCTAAAATTTTTACCCTGGGCATTCTCCCTTTTATTCTACGAACTATTTTCTTCTCTAGCAATATCTCAGGACTAATTTTCTCTTCTGGCTGAAATTTTTTCTCTAAAACCTCTAAGTTTAAAGTGGCCGTTTTGGATTTTTGGCTTTGGCTGCTGGATTTAAATCGGTACCCCCTTAATTTTGGGTATCTTTTAATTAATTCGCGAATTACAGGTTGTAATCTTCTGCCAGCTCGAGATTTCTGCCCTTTTATCCCCCTGCCAGAATAAGTTCCCCGCTTTCCGCCCCGACCAATTCGCTTTTGTTTTTTAGGTTTATGAATTGGACGTATTTCGTGTAATTGCATGGTATTAAAATTCCAAATCCCAAATTACAAATTACAAACAATATCCAAATTCCAATAACCAAAATTCTAAACTGTTTCGAATTTTGAATTTGGTGCTTGAGATTTGTTTGGAATTTGGTGCTTGGTGCTTGGAATTTTTAGCTTTTGTAAGGCTATAATGGTTGCTCTGGCATTATTTAGTTTGTTCCCGGTTCTGCCCAAAACCTTAGAGGAGATATTTTTTACTCCAGCTAAAGTACAGATGACCCTAACCGTGCCCCCCGCTACCAATCCTCTTCCTTTTCTTTGAGGTTTAAGCAAAATTTCAGCTGCGCCATATTTCGAAATAACCTCGTGAGGAATGGTGTCCTCGATAATTGGCACTTCAATCAGGTTTTTCTTGGATAGACGCGTAGCTTTTTCTACAGCAGCTTGTACATCCATGCCGGTTGCCACTCCAAAGCCAACTTTGCCCAGTTTATTGCCAGTCACTATGGCGGCCCGAAATCTCATTTTTTTACCGCCGGCTCTTGTGTGGGCTACTCTAGCCAAATCTAAAAGCTTGGACTCAAACTCATCCTTCGGCTTCTCCGCCCTTGTTCTTCGAAATTCTCTTCTCATGGTTTGAAAATTGAAAATTGATAATTGAAATTTAAAATTTAAGTCCTCCTTCCCTTGCCCCCTCAGCTAAGGCTTTTACTCTTCCTTGATATCGATATCCTCCTCTGTCAAAAATTACCTCAGCGAACTTTTTTCCTAAAGCTTTTTTGGCAATCAGTTTCCCTACTTCGTAGGCAACTGCCACTTTTGATTTTCCTTTTTTTGTTTTTGGTTGCAATTCTGAATCGCTGGCAGCGGTAATTGTTTTTCCTTTCTCGTCGTCAATCAATTGGGCATAAATATGCTTACTTGATTTAAAAACACAAAGCCGCGGCCTCTTGTTGGTGCCAAATGCTTTAGCTCTTACTCGTTTGTGACGTCTTACTCTTTTTTCTTGTTTCTTTCGCATTGTTCTAAATTAGCCGGTGGTTACTGCTTTTTTACCTAATTTCTTCCTCACATACTCCCCCACATATCGTATTCCTTTGCCCTTATAGGGCTCGGGTGGTTTAGCTTTTCTAATACGGGAAGCAGTTTGAGAAACCGCCTCAAGGTCAAAACCGGAAACGGTAATAATATTTTTTTCTACGGAAAATTGTACCCCCATTGGCGCCTTGACCTTAACCGGATGACTATATCCAACATATAGCACAAGATCTTCTCCTTCCACGACTGCCCTAAAACCAATACCCTGGATTTCCAATTGTTTTCTAAAACCTTCGGCTACTCCTTTTGCCATATTGGCTACTAAGGCGCGAGTTAATCCCCAAAGAGCTTTGGTTTGCTTGGTTTCTATCTGCGAGGAAACTAAAATTTGGTTATTAGAAACTTCAATTTTAATTTCGGGCCGAATCTCCCGAGATAATTCGCCCTTAGGGCCTTTCACAATTACTTTATTGCCTTCAATTTTTACCTCTACGCCTGCTGGTATTTGAATTGGTTTTTTGCCTATACGACTCATAAAATTACAAATCCCAAGCACCAAACTCCAAACAAGCACCAATAACCAAAATTCCAATGACCAAAACAGGTTTTGAATTTTGAATTTGGAATTTGGAATTTGTTTGTGATTTGGAATTTGTGATTTGGAATTTTACCATATTTCGCATATGACTTCGCCGCCCAGTTTCTGGCGCCGGGCCTCTTTGTCTGTTATCAACCCTTTCGATGTGGAAATGATAGCTATGCCGTAGCCTCCTCTTACTTTGCCTATTTTTTGATAGCTTTTGTAAATTCTTTTGCCTGGCTTAGATATTCTTTTTAACCCGGAAATGGCCGGCTGCTTATTAAGATATTTCAAAGTTATTTCAATAATTTTTTTTGCTTTTCTTCCTTTCTTTTCCGCTTTTTCTATAAATCCCTGTTTCTCTAAAATTTTCGCTATCTCATATCTTAAATTAGAAAAAGAAATCTCAACTGTTTCTTTGCTAACAGCCTGAGAGTTTCTTATTCTATTGAGTATATCAGTTACGGGATCCATAGATTTTTTTCTACCAACTACTCTTTGTTACGCCGGGTATTTCTCCTTTGTTGGCCATTTCTCTAAAACAAATCCTGCACAACCCGAACTTACGCATGTATCCTCGCTTCCGACCACAGCGAAAACAACGTCTCACCACTCGACTTTTAAATTTTGGTTTCCTTTTTGATTTTGCTATTTGTGCTTTTGTCGCCATGTAATACACGGATCAACACAGATAATTTCGCGTGCTTCGCACGCTTACACAGATTAACACGGATCTGTGTAAATCTATGTTCAAATCGGTGTGAATCTGTGCGTATTAACTCTTGATTGGAAATCCCAGTAATTTTAACAACTCTAGTCCCTCCTCTTTGTTTTTAGCTGTGGTGACTACTGTTATTTCTAAACCGAAAATATTCTTTGCTCTCTCTGGTAAAATTTCAGGGAAAGCAATGTGTTCCTTAATACCAATAGTTAAATTGCCATCCTTATCCGCCGAGTCTCGGGGTATTCCCTGAAAATCACGGGTTCGAGGAAGGGCTAAATGAATTAATCTTTCTAAAAAGTCTATCATCTTCTTCCCTCTTAAAGTAAGCCGGGCTCCGACCGGCATTCCTTCTCTAATTTTAAAACTAGATATTGATTTTTTTGCCTTAGTTAAAATTGGTTTTTGGCCACAAATTAAAGCCAGCTCTCCTAAAATAAAATCTTGGATTTTCTTTTGTTCCTCGGAAGTTTTTCCAGCCACCTGCCCGCCAAACCCAGTATTCACTATCACTTTTTCAACCTTAGGAACCGCCATTTCATTTTTATAGCCAAATTTTTCTTTCATCGTCGGAATCACTTCTTTTTTATATTTCTCACTTAATCTAAGCATATATTACTGTGATTCAGATTTCCTGGCCACATTGTTTACAAATTCTAAATTTATTTTTTTCGGTAATCTTATGTCCCGTCTTGGCGGCTTTACCGCATTTAGGACAAATAAGCTTAACGTTAGAAACGGACATGGGGGTTGCTAGCTCTATAATCTGTCCTTTTTCGCCGGATTTTTTGGGTCTTTGGTGTTTTTTTCTTAGATTTGCTCCCTCCACCACAACTTTGCTTTCTTCAGGAAAAGCTTCTAAAATCTTGCCCTTCTTTCCTCTATCTTTACCAGAAATTATTAAAACTGTATCGCCTTTCTTAACTTTCATAGTAGTTCTGGAGCCAAAGTGGCAATTTTTTCAAAACCTTTTTCTCTTACCTCTCTCGCCACCGGACCCGTAATCCTTCCTCCTTTGGGTTCTTTTGTTTTTCCTTCCAAAACCACGCAAGCGTTGTCATCAAACCTGATATAAGAACCGTCTGGCCTGCGATATCCTTTTTTTTGTCTAACTATAACTGCTCTTACTACATCATGTTTTTTAACTAATCTGCGCGGTTCAGCCTCTTTTACTGTCCCAACAATAGCATCGCCAAGCTGAGCATAACGCCTCTTTGACCCGCCCAAAACATGAAAACATTGGAGGATTTTCGCTCCACTATTATCGGCAACATTTAACATTGTGCGTGGTTGAATCATGCTTTTTTAATAACCTTCCATTTTTTTTCTTTGCTCAGTGGACGGCACTCTTCGATGACCACTCGATCGCCTACCTTGTATTCTTGGTCAGTGTGGGCTTTATATTTTTTATGGAGACGGTATCGCCTTTTATATTTGGGATGCTGTTTGAATCTTTCAACCAAAACTACTACAGTTTTTTGCATTTTATCAGATATCACTGTACCTGTAAGTTGTTTCTTTGCCATATTGATATTAGCTTTGTTTTAGCAAAGTTAAAGCTCGAGCAATATCTTTCTTAATTTGATGAATTTCTCTAACATTTTTTACTTTTCCGGCTGCTAAGTCAAACCTAAGTTGCCTTAATCTTTCCCGATTGTCTTGAAGTAATTTTTGTAGTTCCAATTTAGATTTTTGACGAAGCTCTGCTATTTTCTTCATCTTTTTATAATTTTTGTCTTTACTGGAAACTTTGTGGCTGCCATCTTGAAGGCTTCCCGAGCTATTTCTTCTTTTAATCCATCTAATTCAAAAATTATTCTACCTGGTTTTAAAGGAAAAGCATAATGGTCTACGCTTCCCTTTCCTCCGCCCATGGGCACTTCGGTCCCTTTTTTAGTTACAGGCTTATCAGGAAAAACTCTTATCCAAAGTTTTCCTCCTTTTTTCAAATATCTAAGAATCACCCTTCTGGCGGCTTCCAGTTGGCGACCGCTTACCCAACGAGTTCCTAAACTCTTTAATCCGAAAGAACCAAAGGCAAGCTGAGTGCCTCTACTTTCTACTTCCTTGCTTCTCCCTTTTCTCCACTTTCTATGTTTAACTTTTTTGGGCATTAATATAGCCATGTGTGTCCGCTGAACTAACGCTGAACTATACGCCGAATTTACGCTGAATCAGCGTTTTATCAGCGTAGAAATCAGCGACTTATCAGCGATTAAGCGAAGCGTTCGCCTTTATAAATCCAAACTTTTATTCCGATTACTCCGTAAGTACAGTAAGCCCGAGCTTCGGCATAATCAATGTCAGCTCTTAAGCTTTGGCGAGGAAGTCGTCCTTTCATCAACCAGTTAGTTCGGGCAATTTCTACTCCATTTAACCTGCCCGCCATTTCTACTCGACACCCCTCCGCTCCTTTGGCTGACATAATTTTTTCGATGGATTGCTTTAAAACTCTTCTGTAAGGCATCCTTCTTTCAATCTGTTGAGCTGCCCACTGAGCAGCTAAAGCAGCTGAACTCCACGGGTCTTTTATTTCTTTAATGTCTATTTTAATTTCTCTCTTAGAAGCCTGAGCTAAAGCTTTGACGGGTTTTTCTTTAGTAAGAAAAACTTCCAATTCTTTTTTCAATTCTTCCACTCCCCCTCCTCCACGTCCAATAATTAAACCTGGACGAGCAGAAGAAATTATCACCATAATTTTCCCAGCGAATCTTTCGATTTCAATCTTCTCCACTCCTAACTTTCCTATCCTTTTTTGCAGATACTCTCTGATTTTAAAATCTTCCTCCAAGTTTTGGGAGAATCTTTTTTTATTCAGCCAGCGAGAGAGCCAACTGCTGTTGTCTTTTATTCTGAATGCTCCGGGGTGAACTTTATGGCTCATGATTTCTAATTAAAACGTTTTGCGTCTAAAGATGCGCTGAACGCTTTTCTCAACCTTTGGTTTAATTTCTTCGGTTTCTGGTTTTAATCTTGGCTTAGGAATTTTAGGAGTTCTTTCTGTCTTCTTCTCTTTCTCCTCAACTGCTTCTGCTGGAGCAGCCTTTACTTTCTTCCTTTTAACCTTTCCTTTTTTTATTTCGCCTAAGACAATGGTAATGTGTGAAGTTTTTTTCTGAATCTCGTTGGCGCTTCCTCTGGCTCGAGCAATCCACCTTTTATATTTTGGTCCCTCATCAACCGTAATCTTGGAAATAAAAAGATTTGCCGGATCCAATTGAAAATTATTAATAGCTGAGGCCACTGCTTGATTTAAAAGCTTCAATATGGGCAAGCTTGCCTTTTTGATTGTAAAATTCAAAATTGTTTGAGCTTCTTCAACCTTCTTTCCTCGAAGCAAATTGACAACCAACCTTACTTTTCTTGGAGCTATTCTTAAATATTTTAATTTCGCGGTCATCGCTGCCATGAAATTGGTTTACGATTTACGAGATTTATTCAGCGGCTTTTTTTATTTGTTCAGTTTCCTTTTCAGCAACTTTAGTCTCTATTTCTCGCTGCATTCTTCCTCCGTGACGAGAGAATCTAGTAGTAGGGGCGAATTCGCCAAGTTTATGCCCCACCATATTTTCAGTTACCTTCACGGACAGGAACTCTTTGCCGTTGTGGACTCCGAAGGTAAAACCAACCATTTCGGGAGTAATGGTGCAGCCCCGACACCAAGTTTTAATAACTTCTCTGGCATCAGGTTTCTTCCCTCTAATCTTTTTTAAAAGCTTTTCTGGCGTATATGGACCTTTTTTTAAACTTCTTGGCATTATTTTTAGCAGAAGGTAGGTTAAGGTTAAGATGCCGGTATGGAAATCAGGCTAAGAAGTTAGTAAAAGTTAATTTCCTAACCTCTAAACCAAACTGGCTTCCTAACCCTTTGACTAATTTCTTCTTTTAACAATATATTTATCTGTCCACTTCTTCTTTCTCGTTTTTACTCCTAAAGCTGGCTTTCCCCAAGGAGTTTTTGGATATTTCAAACCGATGGGGGTCTTTCCTTCTCCGCCGCCATGAGGATGGTCGCAAGGATTCATTGCTGTCCCACGAACCTGAGGCCTTCTTCCCTTCAACCTAACCCTGCCAGCCTTACCTATAGTAATAAATCTATGCTCTGGCCGAGACACCTGACCAATTGAGGCAAAGCACTCTTGAGGTACTTTTCGAATTTCGCCCGAAGGCATTGCCAAATGTGTCAGCCCTGCTTCGCGGGCTAAAACTTTAGCCGTAGAACCGGCTGACCTTGCCATTTTCCCTCCCTTACCAGGCTCCAATTCAATATTATATACCTGAGTACCAACTGGAATGTTTTTTAGTTTCATCCTGTTGCCAATTTTGATTTCGGCAGCTTCATTACAGATTATTTCATCACCAACATTTAGCTGATAGGGGGCTAAAATATATCTTCGATCTCCGTCTTGGTATTCAACCAAAACAAGATAGGCTGTTCGGTAAGGATCGTATTCCAAGGCAATAACTTTACCTACTACTCCTAATTTGTCTTGTCCAAAATCAGCAACTCGATAGAGTCGTTTCACTCCTCCGCCACGATGCCGTACGGTAATTCTGCCCGAAGCTGTTCTACCAGCTTTGCTCTTCAAAGCCAAAAGCCACCTTCTCTCAGGCTCTTTCTTTGTTAATATGCTTTTTGATTTTTGGATTTTGGCCATTGGAATTTGTTTAGAGATTATCGAGGTAGCACCTCAATCTTCTGTCCTCCTTTGATTTTAACAATAGCTTTTTTATATCCCGCCCTCCATCCTTTTACCTTTCCTAATTTTCTTCTTTTGGGCCGAGCTTTGATAATTTTAACAGAAATTACATCTACCCCGTATAAGCTTTCGACTGCCTTCTTAATCTCTATTTTATTTGCCTGGGGCCCAATCTTAAAGACATATTGATTTTTTCCAACTAAATCGGATGCTTTCTCCGTAACATGGGGCGTTTTCAAAACTTTATATGTTTCGAAAAATTTTCTTTCTTTCGCTTTTTTGATCGGCGCTTCTAAAGGTTTTTCAACTTTAACCTCCTCCTTCTCCTTTTTTTTGAAAACATTAAACAATGCCATGCTATTTTAAGAAGGTTTCTTTTATTGTTTTTATTGTTTCCTTCGGCATTATTAAATATTTGAAAGAAAGCAGGTCTAGAACGTTTAGGTTTCTTGCTTCAACGGTATTAATTTTTGGGATATTTCTAGCAGCCACAATCAAATTTTTTTCGGCTTTTGGCAAAGCCATCAAGATAGAACCTTCTTTAAGATCTTTAATTTTTAATTTCCAATTTTTGATTATTTCAGCTAAAGATTTGGTTTTAGGCGTCTCAAGATTAATTTCATCAAAAATTATTAATAAATTGCTTTTTACTTTGGCAGATAAGACCATAAACAAAGCTTCTCGTTTCATTTTTTTGTTAATTTTTTTCTTAAAAACTTTTTCCTTTCTTGGACCAAAAGTCACGCCGCCTCCTTTCCACAAAGGAGAACGAATTGAACCGTGCCTGGCCCTGCCCGTCCCCTTTTGACGCCAGGGCTTTCGCCCTCCGCCCGAAACCTCTCCCCTGTCTTTAGTATGAGCCAAAGTTTGTCGACGATTAGCTGCCTGAACGGTAACTACCTGGTGAACTAAATCCGGGCTGAGTTTTACATCAAAAATCTCCTTTGGCAACAAAGTCTCGCTTATTTTTTCTCCTTTTTGGCTGTATACAGAAACTTTCATAAATTAGATATTAGAAATTAGGAATTAGAAATTTCAAGCAATGTCCCTTTGCTGCCAGGAATGGCACCTGCCACGGCAAGAATATTATTTTCAGAATCAACCTTTACTACTTTTAAATTTTTAATCGTTACCCTTTCTGAACCCATGCGACCTGACATTTTTTTGCCCTTTATCACCCTCTCGGGAAAGGAGGTTCCCACCGAACCCAAAGTGCGAAGTTCGTGCTTAGTACCGTGAGTGGCCGACAATCTTCCCTTGAATCCCCATCGCTTTACTGCTCCAGCAAATCCTTTTCCTTTGGAAGTGCCGGAAATTTTTACCTTGTCTCCTTCCTGAAAAATCGAGGCGCTAATTTCGTCCCCGACTTTGTGGTCGCCATTCTGAAACTCTCTTAAATATTTGAATTCTTTGCCTTTTTCAGTTTTCTTTATGGTTCGACGTGACTCACCACCCTGAGCTTGCCGAAGGGTTTTTTTTGTTTTCGGAGTAAATCCTATCTGGACAGCCTGATAATCATCTTTTTCTTTAGTCTTAATCTGAGTAACCTTACAGGGCCCGGCCTCAATCAAAGTAACTGAAACTGCGTTTCCTTTTTCATCAAAAATCTGTGACATGCCTAATTTTTGGCCTAAAATAAACTTCATTTTTTACACAGATTCACACAGATGTGAATACAGATGAACACGGATTAATAGAAAATCGGGCACAGCCCGATCTTTGCTCGCGCTATCAAAATATAATCTTATTCACATTTTAATCTCAATATCAACTCCAGCCGGCAAAGTAAGGTTTATCAGGGCATCTATTACCTTTTGGTTCGGACTCAAAATGTCTATCAATCTTTTATGGACTCTCATCTCAAACTGTTCCCGGGCATCTTTATGAATAAACGAAGACCTGTTCACGGTATATTTTTGAATTTCGGTTGGTAAAGGAACGGGACCTGAAATTTCTGCACCATAGCGCAAAGCTGTCTCAATAATTTGTCGAGCACTATTGTCAATCACTTTATGATCATAAGCCCGCAGCTTGATTCTAAGTTTCGGCTTAATTTCCTCTTCGACTGCTGTAGCTTTCTTCCTCGCCATTCTTTAGTTTACAACATTAATTTTATTTTATGACTTTAATAACAACTCCGGCTCCAACTGTTTTCCCTCCTTCCCTGATGGCAAATCTTTGTTTTTCTTCCATGGCGATTGGAGCTAAAAGTTTGATTTTTAAATTAACCGTATCGCCCGGCATCACCATTTCAGTTCCTTCGGGCAAAGTAACATCTCCGGTAACGTCGGTGGTTCGAAAATAAAACTGAGGCTTGTAACCGGCAAAAAAGGGCGTATGTCTTCCACCTTCTTCTTGAGTTAAAACGTAAACCTCTGCCTCAAATTCGGTATGAGGAGTGATGCTTGCCGGCTTAGCTAACACTTGGCCCCTTTCCACATCCTCTTTTTTTAATCCCCTAAGCAAAATACCAACGTTATCGCCAGCTCTTCCTTCATCCAGCATTTTATTGAACATTTCGATGCTGACAGCAATAGTTTTGCTAGTTGGTTTTATACCAACCAATTCTACTTCTTCATTCGGCTTAACAACGCCTCTTTCAATCCTGCCGGTAGCCACTGTTCCCCGGCCAGCAATTGAGAAAACGTCCTCAATCGCCATTAAAAATGGCTTATCTATTTCTCGAGCAGGTTCAGGAATAAACTCATCAATCGCTTTCACTAATTCTAAAATTGGCTTCGCCACTTCGTCATCAGGAGATTTAGCGTCTAAGGCTTTTAGAGCTGAGCCTTTAATGATTGGGGTTGTGTCGCCAGGAAATTCATATTTTTTTAAGAGCTCCCGGACTTCGCTTTCAACTAAAGTAATAATTTCTGGGTCATCAACTGCGTCGCATTTGTTCAAAAAGACAACGATTGCGGGTAAGCCAACTTGACGAGCCAATAAAATATGCTCTCTGGTTTGAGGCATTGGACCATCGGGGGCTGACACTACCAAAATTGCGCCATCCATCTGAGCAGCTCCAGTGATCATATTTTTGATGTAATCAGCGTGGCCGGGACAGTCAATATGGGCATAGTGTCTTTTTTCTGTTTCATACTCCAGATGAGAAATAGAAATAGTTAAGCCTCTGGCTTTTTCTTCTGGAGCAGCATCAATCTGGTCTACTGTTTTCTCTTGGGCCTTCAATCCTTTCAACTTCAGCACATGCAAAAGAGCCGCAGTTAAAGTAGTCTTTCCATGGTCAACGTGACCAATGGTGCCAATATTAAGATGGGGTTTTCCCCTGACAAATTTTTCTTTTTCCGCCATATTATTTTAAATTCCAAGCTCCAAGCACCAAATTACAAACAATATCCAATGACCGAAATTCCAATGACCAAAACTGTTTAGAATTTCGGAAATTGGAATTTGGAATTTGTTTGGAATTTGGAATTTGTGATTTGGAATTTTTAAGGTTATGTTACTATATTACTTATTTCTGAGGAATTGTCAATGTGAATTACCTTCTCTTTCCTTCTGTAATCTCTTGGGCAATATTTTGGGGTACCTCAGCGTAATGGTCAAACTCCATTGTAAAGGTTCCTCTTCCTTCAGTCAAGGATCTTAAGGTAGTAGCATAGCCAAACATTTCTGCCAAAGGAACCTTGGCGTCAATGACTTTTAATTGAAGCCTGTCCTTAGTTTCTTCAATTTTTCCTCGTCTGGCAGACAAATCTCCAATGACGTCGCCAAAAAAGCTTTCTGGCACAACAATTTCTAATTTCATAACCGGTTCTAACAAAACCGGCCTAGCTTTTTTACAGGCCGCTTGAAAAGCCATGGAGCCAGCAATCTTAAAAGCTATTTCTGAAGAATCAACTTCGTGATAAGAACCGTCATACAAAGCGCAGCTTAAATCAACCATGGGATAGCCCGCCACCACTCCTTTTTCTATGGCCTCCTTTATCCCCTTTTCTACTGCCGGAATAAATTCTCTTGGAATAATTCCTCCTTTAATTTCATCTATAAATTCAAATCCTTCGCCACGACTTTTGGGCTCCACTCTCAAGAACACATGACCATATTGCCCTCTACCTCCAGACTGCCTGATATATTTTCCTTCAGCCTCGGCTTCTTCCAAAATTGTTTCTTTATAAGCAACTTGAGGCCTGCCAACTGAAGCTTCAACTTTAAATTCTCTTCGCATTCTATCAGTAATAATATCTAAATGCAATTCTCCCATCCCAGAAATTATAGTTTCTCCGGTTTCCAGGTCTCCTTTAACCCTAAAAGTTGGGTCTTCTTCGGCTAATCTTTTTAAGGCCAAACTCATCTTTTCTTGGTCAGCTTTGGTTTTAGGCTCAATTCTGATTGAAATGACCGGCTCCGGGAAAGTAATTTTTTCCAGAACGATTGGGTGATTTTCATCGCATAAGGTATGGCCGGTAGAGGTGTTTTTAAGACCCACGGTAGCAGCAATATCGCCGGTAAAAATTTCTTCTACCTCTTCGCGCTCTTGAGCATGCATTCTTAAAATTCTACCGATTCTTTCTTTCTCTTGAGTGGTGGTGTTAAGCAAATAAGAACCTTTTTTCAAAGCCCCGGAATATATTCTGAAATAAGTTAAAGTGCCGACATAAGGGTCTGAGGCAACTTTGAAAGCCAGAGCGCAAAACGGCTCTGAATCATCAGCTTTTCTTTCAATGCTATCCCCCGTTTTAGGATCAATGCCTTTAACCGGCGGCAGATCAACGGGGCTGGGCAGATAATAACAAACTGCGTCCAATAAGGCCTGGATCCCTTTGTTCTTCAGGGCTGAACCGCAAAGAACCGGGATTAGTTTGTAGTTGATAGTAGCTTTTCTTAAAACTGCCCTCAATTCATCAATAGAAGGATCTTCACCGCCTAAATATTTTTCCAACAAGGCTTCATCTTCAGCAGCAATTTTTTCTACTAATTTTTTTCTCCAGGTTTTAGCTTCTTCCAATAAATTTTCCGGCACCTCTTCTTCTCCAATAATTTGGCCAAAATCTCCTTCAGATTTATAGGCTTTCATTTTTAATAAATCAATTGTCCCTTCAAAACGCTCTTCTCTTCCTATGGGTAGTTGAAGAGCTACGGCCTGGGGCGATAATTTATTCCAAATTGAGTCTAAACTTTTTTCGAAGTTAGCTCCCATTCTGTCTAATTTATTTATGAAACAAATCCGGGGCACATGAAATTTATCTGCCTGGTGCCAAACCGTTTCAGATTGGGGTTCTACTCCGGCCACCCCGTCAAAAACAACCACGGCTCCGTCCAAAACGCGCAGAGACCTTTGCACTTCCACCGTAAAATCAATGTGGCCTGGAGTATCAATAATGTTTATTCGGTGCTCTGTTTCTTTTTCTCTTTTTAGCTTGCTCGGCAGCGATGAGGACTCCATTCTCATCTTTACCTTCGCTTCCGC
Organism: Parcubacteria group bacterium CG1_02_39_15; assembly: GCA_001872265.1. Taxonomy (GTDB): domain Bacteria; phylum Patescibacteriota; class Minisyncoccia; order Minisyncoccales; family Paceibacteraceae; genus Paceibacter. The sequence goes on along the minus strand of MNWE01000046.1, from coordinate 4,134 downwards.
TTCGCCGAAGCTCGGTGACCAATAACAAGTAGTGGCGGCTGCCGTAATGGTGATGCCCCTTTCTCTTTCTTGAACCATCCAATCCATGATGGCTTGGCCATCGTGCACTTCACCAATTTTATGGGAAATTCCAGTATAAAAAAGCACCCGTTCAGTAACGGTTGTTTTACCGGCATCAATGTGAGCGATGATGCCGATATCACGAACTCTGTCTATGGGATAAATACGCGGCATAAGAAGTTAGTTAAAAGGTTGAGAAGCCAGTTTGGTTTAGGGGTTAGGAAGTTAGTAATTTTCACCGACTTCCAACTTCCATACCGGTTTCTTAACCCTAACCCAGTTTCAATTTTACCAGGCGAAGTGGGCGAAAGCTCTGTTGGCTTCTGCCATTCGATGAGTATTCTCTTTTTTCTTTATCGCTGACCCTTCGTTTTTGGAAGCTAAAATTATTTCTTCGGCTAATTTTTCTTTTGTCGGTTTTCCTTTTTTGCTGCGGACCGCTCCTAAAACCCATCTTATAGCCAAGGCAATTGATCTTTCCGGAGGTACGGGTCTGGGAACTTGATAAGTAGCTCCGCCAACCCTCTTTGGCCGAACCTCCACTAATGGTTTGACGTTTTTAATTGCTTCTTCGAAAACTTCCAAAGGTTCTTTCTTTTCTTTTTCTTTAATAATATTAAAAGCACCATAAACAATTTTGCTGGCGATAGTCTTTTTGCCTTTTTTCATCACCTGATTAATAAACCTGGAGACCAGAACGTTGCCATAGACAAGATCAGGCATTATTTCTCTTTTTTCTTTTTTTCTAGCCATATGCTTTTTGCTCCGCAAAAGAAATTCCAAGCACCAAATACCAAATCACAAACTATAGGTTATTTAGAATTTGGAAATTGGAATTTGGAATTTGTTTGGAATTTGTGATTTGTAATTTGGGATTTACTCTTTTTTGGCTCCGTATTTTGACCTTTCCTGCTTGCGCCCCTCAACGCCACCAGTATCTAAAATCCCCCTAACAATGTGGTATCTTACGCCCGGCAGATCTTTAACTCTGCCGCCCCGAATCAATACTATTGAGTGCTCTTGTAAATTATGGCCCTCTCCGGGGATGTAAGCCGTTACCTCCATGCCGTTGCTCAATCTAATCCTGGCCACTTTTCTTAAGGCCGAATTTGGTTTTTTAGGAGTTATGGTAAAAACTTTCAGACAAACTCCTTTTTTAAACGGCGAGAAAAATCTCATCGGCCTGTTTTTCAAAGGATTAAATCCCAAACGCAAAGCTGGCGTTTTATGCAGCTTTTTTCTTTTCTTTCTCCCTTTTTTAATTAATTGTCTGATGGTCGGCATAATTTTTTAGCTTAGCAAAAAATTTTAAAAAGTCAAGCCTAAAAAGGAACTTCCTACTATTGAATAATAAATCAGGGAAGAAAGAAAGGGCAAAAACATTATGGCTACGGCAATAGCTAAAAAAATACTTAAGGGCGATTGCTCTAATACTCGAAGGATTCTTGATTGAGGGAAAAAATCCATTAATAATTTTGAGCCGTCTAAGGGAGGAATGGGAATAAGATTAAATAACCCCAGGAAAATATTAACATAGACTATCCAGGTTAAAGCAATAATTAAAAATCCTCCCAAAGGAGCGAATCGCAACAATATTCCAAAAATCAAAGCAATTAAAAAATTGGCTCCGGGTCCAGCTATAGCTATTTTGGAAACGCCGCGTTTTTGATCTCGAAGATTGTAGGGGTTGTAAGGCACGGGCTTGGCCCAGCCGATAAAACCGCCAAAGAAAAACAACAGAAAAAGCGGCATTAGTACTGTGCCTATAGGATCAATGTGTTTTAAAGGATTTAAGGTTAAGCGGCCGGCATATTTAGCAGTCGGGTCTCCCAGCTGAAAAGCGGCCCAGCCATGGAAATATTCGTGGAAGATGGCTGAAGTTACTACAATAATATATAAAAAGAATTTGAATTCCATAAATTTTCAATATGTTCTATTATATAACACTTTGGTACTTGTAAAAAGTTATGCTTCTGGTAAAATAATACTATTATGGCAAAAGAATGTGCAATCTGCGGAAAAAAATCTGGGATGGTCGGGAAGTTAGTCAAGCTTCGCGGAAAATATAATCCCACCGGCAAAAAAAGAAAATACCCCAATCTTCAGTGGACCCGATTACCTTCGGGTAAAAGGGTTTTGGCTTGCACCAAATGCATCAAACGCCTTGCGAAGACGAAATGACCAAATCCCAAGCACCAAATTCCAAATTATAGGTTTTGAATTTTGAAAATTGGAATTCGTAATTTGTTTGGAATTTGTAATTTGGAATTTGGAATTTTCTGCCAGTAGGCAGGACTGCGGGGCGTGGTGTAACGGTTAACATGCACGCTCGGGGAGCGTGTGATAGCTGGTTCGACTCCAGTCGCCCCGACAAACAAACCCCGCCCTCTATGCGCTCGGGGTTTTTGATTAACCTTAATCCAAGAGCTTAGAGGGCGGGGTTGATGGCCCCGTTTTCTTCTAGAAAGTTCGTTCCGGAAAAAATTCCAAGTGGGTGCCTAAGTTCTGACCCAAGGGCCAGAAACATATCCGGCTCCCTAAAAGAACGTTTGTCCCAGAATCTAACTAGAGGGTCGGGGCCAATTTTATTTTCTCATTCAGCAACCCTTCTGTCAACTTTTATAAATGTAAAATTTCCACCATTTGTTTTATCAAAGAAAGTAAAACGGGCGGTGGCAATAAGCTATAGGAAGGGACGCCTTCGTCGTCTTTGATTATCCAGGGCTTCTCAATTACCTTTACCTTTTTGTTTTTTTCATCCCACTCATAGCTATACTCCGGAGTGATTTCATAATCGTCAACAATTTTTTCTGCCCCTTCCACCGGAACCGCATTTCTTAAAATAATTTTGGGAATCCCGTGAAGAGATATGGCTTTTTGCATTAATTCTGCATCCATGTCTAATCTTTCTCTTATTGGTTTTATCCCTGACTCGTCTCCTTCTTTTGAAATCATTTTCGCTCCCTGCCCGCCGGCCGCCGAGGCGGGGCATCCGGTGTTATCGCAAATCAGATAAAATTCTTTTTTCTTTTCGTCGTAGCCGACTTCTTTGGTCGTATGGAGCTTTAGATTCCGGGGAGTTTGGCATTCAGGGCAAACTCTTCGATATTTAATTCTTTCATCAATTACCGCTTCCGGAAGGTCAATCAAAATAAAAATATCAGGATCCTCCCTATAACCAATCAAGTCTCTAAAAAATAAGGAGTAGGAAATTTGGTCCATGCCTCGAGGAAAACCGTCGATGAAGAGGGCTTTCTTTTCTCTCCTGCCTATTTCTCTTTTGACTAGAGCCAAAATGAGCTCGGTTGGCAAAAGGGTTCGGGTATTTCTTTTTTCTAAAGCAGAAGTAATCTCTGGTAAAGAAGCCCAGCCTCGATATTCTTTTTCTAAAAAATTCATCAATTCTTTTTTTCTTCCCGGGTCTGCCAGCTCCTCATCTACTCCTCTAATCATATCTCCAATTGAAAAATGCTCCACTCTATTTGGAGCAATAACTTCAGCAAACATTTTAGAATAAGTGCCCTTGCCAGAATTCTTCTTCCCTAAAAGATAAGCGACAAAAGTATTTTCTTTCAAGTATTCTCTCAATTTTTCTATTCCTGGACCGGCCTTGGCTTCAAAATAAGCTTGCCTGCCCTCGGGCGTCATCAGATTAAAGCTTTGAGTTGCTTCTTCTACTTTACTTTTAAAGATTGGGAATCGCATATAATTTTAATGTCACCATTAAGATCGGTTCTTAAAATGTTTATACCATATTTCTCTAAAGTTTCCAAGGTTTCAGGATGAGGATGGCCATAAGAATTATCTTTCCCGCATTGGATCACAGCAATTTCTGGCAAAACTTTTTCAATAAACTCTGGAGCGGTTGATGTCTTACTCCCATGATGACCAATCTTCAAAACGTCTGAACTAATCTCCAATCCCTCATTAACAAGTTCTTTTTCCGCTGATTTATAAGCGTCGCCGGTGAACAAAAAAGAATTCTCTCCAAAAACCAGTTTAACAATAACCGAAGTGTTGTTTGAATCTTTAAATTCCCGACCTTCCAAGTCCTCAAAAGGATGTAAGATACGG
>MNWE01000005.1 GCA_001872265.1 Parcubacteria group bacterium CG1_02_39_15 | reverse complement strand
GCCAATGCCACAATCGAGGGTATTAGCACCTGACCCTCTCGACTTTCTAAACACTTTGGCTCACCTTGAAGAATGCTCGCCATTTTTGAAATTGACGTGCCAAGATCAATGCCTAAAATTTTTGCCATAGATTTATTTTATTTACTTATTTTTACTTTGGCGGGCCTTAATAACCTGCCATTTATTTTATAACCTTTTTGGATTTCTTCAACAATTGTCCTTGGTTCGGCTTCCTTCCCCGCCGTAGCTTTAGCAGGGTCAGACCCTACTTCCTCGACCGCTTCGTGAAAATTAGGATCGAATTTCTGGCCTTGAGATTTGATTTCTTCCACGCCCTGCGATTTTAAGAAATCCAGGAGCTGATTTTTTATCAGCAATAATCCTTTTATATTATCGTCTTTCCTTAGGTCGTCCGGTAATTTCTTCTCAATAATTTCAAAATTATCTAAAATTGGCAAAATTTTCAAGACCAATTCTTCTCCAGCATACTTTAAGAGCTCTCCAATTCTTTCCATCTCTTCTTTTTTATAATTCAAAAAGTCAGCTCGCGAACGCTGCCAGCCAGCTAAATATTCCTCTTTTTGCTTTTGGCACGTTTCTAACTCCCGAGATATATATTCCTCTGAACTTGGCTCCTTTTTGGCCTCCATATCTTTATATTTTAGACAATTTTTTGCCAAAAATCAAGTGCCGAGCCTTTGCTTGCAAAGACGAAGCTGGTAAAATAATATAATATATGCAAAATCTTATCAAACCGAGGTTGGCAATATTGGTAGGCCTTATAGTTGTTCTTGGGATAGCTGTTTTTTTTCGTGTTTGGCAATTAGATTCAATTCCGCCCGGACTTTATCCCGATGAAGCCATTAACGGCAATCAGGCGGTTTCTGAACCGGGCAGAATATTTTATCCAGAAAACAATGGTCGGGAAGGGTTGTTTATGAGCTTAATTGCCCTGTCTTTTTCTCTTTTTGGTATCTCGATTTGGTCCTTTAAAATTGTTCCTGCTATCATCGGAATTTTAACGGTTTTAGGATTGTATCTTCTGACAAAAGAGCTGTTTTTAAAACGGGGCGAGAATGTTTCCTGTGCCATTGCCCTGCTTTCAAGTTTTTTCCTTGCCACTTCTTTCTGGCATGTGAATTTCTCAAGGATTGATTTCAGGGCAATTTTAGTTCCTTTTGTTTTGGTTTTCTTATTTTATTTTTTATTTAGAGGGTTTAGAACCCGGAAATTTTTAGATTTTGCAATCGCCGGATTGTTCTTTGGTTTAGGTTTCCACACCTATATCTCTTTTCGAGTGGCCGCCTTATTGATAATTATAATCTTGTTATTTCAAAGAAAATTCCTTCCTCAAATTGCCTGTTTTTTAATTTTGGCTTTTCTGGTTGCTCTGCCTATCGGAGTTTATTTTCTCCAAAATCCCCAAGATTTTATCAGCCGGGCTGGCGGAGTCTCAATCTTTGCTCAACCCAGCCCGATTAAAGCCCTGGGAGAAAGTCTGATAAAACACTTAGCAATGTTCAATTTTTATGGCGATCCCAATTGGCGCCATAATTTTTCTGCCTCTCCCCAACTTTGTTTTTTAGTGGGAATACTGTTTTTAATAGGGCTATTCATTTCAATTAAGCAAATAAAGAAATCTCTCAGCTATTTATTATTGGTTTTGTGGTTCTTTATTATGCTTTTGCCAGCTGTTTTAACTGCCGAAGGCATTCCCCACGCCCTAAGAGCGATTGGCGTTATTCCGGTAGTATACATTTTTGCCGGCTTGGGCGGTTGGTATAGCTACCAATGGATAAGCCAAAAAAATAAAAAGGTAATTTTATCTATTGGCTGTATCTTTTTTGTAATAGTGGGCTTTGTCCAGTTCAGCAGATATTTTATTCAATGGGCCAATCGCCCCGAAGTCAAAGCAGCTTTTGCTAGGGATTATGTTGAAATCGGCAATTATCTAAATTCCCTGCCTCCAGAAACTCAAAAATATGTCATAGTAAATCAATCTGGCGTATTGGTTGACGGCATTCCCATGCCAGCTCAAACTGTGATGTTTATTGAAAGAACGAAATATGGAAAACCCGAGGCAGTCTATTTATTGCCGGAAAATTTAAATCAAATTGAAATTAAGGAAAAAACAGTTATTGTGCCAATGAAATACGAGGAGGGGTTATTCCAAGAACTGGAGCTGAAATTTCCCGGTGGAGAAATTCAAGAAGTAAAGGGGATAAAATCATATGTCAAATAAATTAGGCGAGGAACTTCGTTCATCTTCACCCTTCGCTAAAGCTCGGGTAACCAATGTCATCGCTGCTTTCCTTTTGTTGTTGATGTTTGCCTTGGCTGTAACCAGTATGGCTGGCGATTCTGCCACTATGGATGAGGTGGCACACTTGCCAGCCGGCTACAGTTATTTAACCCAGAAAGATATGCGGCTAAACCCCGAACATCCACCTTTGATAAAGGACTTGGCGGCTGCCCCTTTGCTTTTCATCCAAGGAATAAAATTTCCTTCAGAAATTAAAGACTGGAAAGAAGATATCAATGGTCAGTGGGAATTCGGTTATAATTTTCTCTACAAAACCGGTAATCCGGCAGATAAAATGATTTTCTGGGGAAGAATTCCAATGGTTTTGATTTTAATTCTGCTGGGATTTTATGTTTTTAAGTGGGCAAGGGAACTATTTGGGAATAAAGCTGGCCTTTTGGCCTTATTTTTCTTTTCTTTCTCTCCCACTTTTTTAGCTCATGGCAGATTGGTTACTACCGACGTGGGAGCAGCAGCTGGCGCTTTTATAGCCGTTTATTATTTCATTAAGTTCTTAAAAAATCCTGGCAAGCGGAACATTATTATTGCTGGCGTTGCCTTTGGCGCAGCCATGCTTTGTAAGTTTTCTTTAGTTTTACTGGTACCCTTTTTCGCCTTAATAACTCTTGCTTGGGCTTGTTTTTGTTCTGAAACTAAACCGAGAATAAAAACTGTTTTTAAATATATTGGCTTAGCTCTTTTGGTCGGGATAATCGGAATGGTTTTGATCTGGCCGGTCTATCAATACCATGTCTGGAATTATCCTGCCGAACGACAAGTGAAAGATACTGAATTTTTACTTTCTTCTTTCGGAAACAGAAATCTGGCAAATTTAGTTGCCTGGCTAGCTGATAAGCCAGTTTTAAGAGCTTATGCTCAGTACGCTTTGGGGGTTCTTTTAGTGATGCAAAGAGGGGCTGGCGGCCACACCACCTATTTTTTGGGAGAGATTTCAGCTGCCGGCTGGAAAAATTATTTCCCGATTGTTTATTCCATAAAAGTTCCTTTGGCTTTCCATATTTTAACCATAATTTCGCTTTTATACGCCGCCTGGTTGTTTAAAAAGAAGGGCTGGATAAAAAATCATTTTACCGAGCTTTCTATGCTTCTCTTTATCGGAATTTATTGGGCAGCTTCTCTCGCTTCCAATCTTAATATTGGCGTCCGACACCTTTTACCGGTCTTCCCTTTTGCTTTTCTTTTAGTAAGCGGAATGACCATAAACTTAGCTGAGAAAAGGTCATTTTTAAAAATAAAATATGCGGGGTTAGCAATCTTGCTGCTTTGGCAAGCAATTTCGGTAGCCTCAATTTATCCTCATTTTCTGGCTTATTTTAACGAATTGGCCGGCGGACCAAATCGTGGCTATATCTATACGGTTGATTCAAACTTAGATTGGGGTCAAGGTCTTAAAAGGCTGAAAAATTGGGTGGATAAAAACCTGCCTCAAAACCAGCAGATCTATGTTGACTATTTTGGAGGCGGTGATGCTCAATACTATTTAAAAGAAAAATTTGTCCCTTGGCAGGGGCAAAGAGATTCCAAAGACTTTCCGAAGGGAAATTATTTGGCGGTATCAGCCACCCTCCTCCAAGGAGGATGGGGTAAACCCGGTCCAGGATTTGACCAGCCAACTGGTTATTATCAATGGCTATCTGCCTATCAGCCAGTTGCTAAAATTGGCTACTCAATCTTCGTCTACTACATTAATCAATGATTGATTCTGCCTCTTTGTATTTGTAGGGCGCGAAGTTGCCGAATCTTAACTCAATATAATCTAAATCCTTCCTCCTTTCTGGGGGAATTTCTTTTTCTATTACCTGACTGAGCTTAGTGAGTTGCCAATCTAAATCTTCTTCGGGACTAAGATAAATCTTCCAGCCTTCGGGAGTTTTGGCATCAAATTCATTAGAAAAAACAGCCATTTCTTCCACTTCAATTTTAAGCTCGTTGGTAAGCCTTCGGTGAGTCTCTAAAATCTTTTCTAAATACTCTTTTTCAATCACCTTCTCTCCTAAGTTTAAGGGGGTAGTGTTCTTTTGATCTAACAATTTGGTTAAGCTTGTTTCTGAAGGGCATTTTTCAAAGATTATCCCTTCGCCATCAAGCAAAAAGCAGGTGTCTTTTTGCCACCAACTTACCAGCTCTGCTCTTTCTGCAACCCAAACGGAAAGAGTGTCGGGCGATGTCCGTTTGATTTCTACTTTGGCTATCTGGGGGAATTTACTCAAAATATCTTCTTTTATTTTTTGAGAGCTAATCAAAAATATGCTTTTTGTTTTTAAAAATAGTATCTCATTTTCTAATTTATTTTCTACGGCGTCCCGAAGCTCCTCTGCTGAAACTCTTCCTGTGCCGGCAATGGTAATCTGTTTTACTTGAAAAGCCTCAAAAAAGAAAAGCGTATAGAAAAGAGCGGCTATAAAAATAAAAACGAGCAGTCCTAACCAAAAAAAACGACTTTTGAAAATCGACTTTCTCCTTTTAACACGATAAGGTTTTCTATAAGCATGCTTCATCGTCTAAAGGCCTCTCTTTACACTTCTAACCTTTTCAAAAGCATAAATCAGCCAATACCTTTTAGAAAGCGGAAGGTCTTGCGTCTTAACATATTCATGGGCCTGACCGCCAAAACCCATTTTAAAAAGAGTGGGGCCTGCCCAGGGGTGTTGTGGCTCTTTTTGAGGATTTACATATCCCCAGAAATCAAATAAAGTACATCCTCTTTTTTTAGCTTCTTTTATCGCTTCCCAGGTAAGTAAATATGGAATGGAAAGCTTGGCGTATCTTGAACTGGAAGCTGCCTGATGATAAAAAGCTATCCCCGACCAATAAATAACCAGGGCGGCGGCAGCTATTTCTCCTTTATGTTTGCCGAAAAATAATACAGCTTGATTGTCCTTAGAAAAAACCTCAAATTCGTTCTTGATGTATTCGGAAGAAAAAGGAACAAACTTTTGCCTTTGGGATACCTCTTTATTAAGTTTTTGATAAATATTAATATCGTCTAATTTCTCGCTCATTTCAACTGTAATGTCTTGATTTTTCTGGACTTGACGAATAAGATAACGGGTCGTCTTCCTCATTCCCATGAGTAATTCCTCGTCCGAAGAACTAAGATCTAACTTCCAAGTGGCCTCATAAGCATTAGCATGCATAGGTGCTTCTCTAAAGCCTAATTGTTTAAAAATTTTTTGACTTTCCTCGTTCCGCTCAAATAAAGGAGCTATTCTAACAAAGCTACAATTTTCCTCTTTGGCGATCCTTTTCAGACACTCTAAGAGGACTTCTAAAATTTTAGGCGGCGTCTTTAAGAGATGCTGAATTAAAAGAAACTTTCCCCTCTTCGCTTCCACTTTTACCACCAAAACGGTCAAGAACAGTTCTCGACCATCATATATTCCGAGCCGCCAAATCTTTCCGCCCATTTTCTTTTGAAATTCCCCCCAATTCCAAGATTGCAAAAATGTTTTTTCTCTCTGGCCTGAAAGAAAGCCCTCCCAAGTATCTTTATTAGTTATTTCCTTAACTTCCACCCCGTTAGAAGTCTGTCTTATACAGCATAATGCTGATTTCGAGCAAACTTTTATTTTTGGTAATACCCCGTTATTGCAGAGCAGAAAAAATTTTAAATAAAAATTTTTTCTGACTAAGACTTCTAACGGGGTCCATAATTTTTTAGGAAATTTATGATTTTTTGGGCGTCTTTTTGAAAAATATTGATGTGGGTTGGCAGGTTTAAAATAGTTGCCGCTGTTTTCTCTGCCCTAGAACAACTGCCAGCAATGTATCCCACTTTTTTAATGTCGGTGTCGGACGGAACCACCGGGCTTTTTCTCCAGCCGTCATCTAAATAAATTTTTCTTTTTCTGGCTTGCTTTAAAATTTCATCGGTAGCCCGAGCGGAGCGAAGGGCGAGAGATGAACTTCGTTCATCGAACTTGTTTTTAATTAAAACAGGATAGCGCATAAAAGTCGGCTCAATGCCTGCTTTGTTTCTAGCTAAAGGCAGGATAAAATCGGTATTTTTTAGCGCCTCTTGGTAAAAAGCTGCGATTTCTTGGCGATGACGATTATATCTTTCTAATTTTCTAAATTGATTTAAAGCTAAGACAGCCAGAGCATTAGGAAGGCGCTTGGGAAAACATTCAGAAAGCTCTCCTTGTTTTTCTTTTTTATAAACAGCTTTAGACAAAATTGAAAATTGGTGCAAAAACCCAAAAAGCAATCTCCCCAAACATTGATTCAAACCATAAGCAGGCAAGACCAAATAATTAATCAAGATGGGATGCAGCAATTGCTGGAAAATCCAAAAAATTGAAGGAAAATCCAATTTTTCTTGAAAACTTTTTATCCTCTCCCCTATCTTCTCATTGTTGGTTATCGCCATTCCGCCAAAAACAGAAGAAATTATTTTGTCTCGGCCGAAGCTAAAAAAAGCAGCGTCACCAAAAGTCCCGCAAAGCTTTCCTTGATATTTAGCTCCCAAAGAATGGGCGCAATCTTCAATCAAATATAAATTATTTTCCTTGGCAATTCTTGAAATTTCTTCAATTTGAGCTGGCCAGCCAAAACTATGCTGAATCATTACTGCTTTGGACTGGGAGGTAATTTTTTTCTTAAAATCTTCTGGGTCAAGATTTAAGGTGTCGTCAATATCAACAAAAATCGGCTTTGCCTCCTTAGCCAAAATGGGATTGACTGCCGAATTGCAAGTAAATCCCTGAAGCAATATTTCATCGTCTTTTTTAATCTCTAACGCCTCTAAGATTGCCATTAAAGCCGACCTTCCGCTATTAAAAGAAAAAGCGTATTTTACCCCAAAATATTTTTTAAACTCTTCTTCCAAGTCCGCGACTTGCCCTGAGCTTGTCGAAGGGTTCCTCCATTTCCACGGTTGCCAAAGCAATCTGAAAGCTAACCGAACGTCGTCTTTTTCAACATTCGGCGATAAGGATGTGGAAATCACTTGGAAAAGTCCTGTTCGGTATCTACCAAAAAGTAATTGCCCTATTAATACTGGAGGGACTCTGCTTTCCAAAAGAATCGTATCGCCTGACTGGCAAAAATTTCTGATTTTTTCAAAAATTTCTTTTGGATTTTCGAGAAATACTGCCTTTGAGCCCGACCCTTCTCTAATTTCCTTTAATCTATCTCTGGTTGTGATTATGGATAGGTCGCAAACTTCGCCAATCTTTTTACCTATTCTTTGATGGACCTCTTTAGAAGCCCGGCCCAATTCAATCAAACAAGGCATAACTATTATTTTTTTACCCGGTAAGGTCTTCAGGTATTCCAAATGCGCCATGACTCCATCTGGGTTAGCTGAATAAGTAGCATCAATGACATTCAACCCATCAATCCCTTTTTTAAATTGGACTCCGCCAAATTTATAGGCGATTTTCTCTACGGCCTTGGAGATTTCTTCTTCGGTCATCCCCAATTCTCTGGCTACCGCCATAGCTCCTAAAATATTCTCCTCGCCAAAGAATTTTGCCTTCTCGCCATAGAGATACTTTTTTATCTTGGCTGTTTGATAAAGCTCTAAACAGTATTTATTTTTAGCATTAAAAAAAGCTGTGCCATCTTGGGGCAAAGATTCAATGAGCTCATATTTTGCCTTGATGATATTCTCCTGCGAACCAAAAGTCGCCATATGTTGTTCATTAATCCCGGTTAAAATGCCGATTTTGGGCTTCGTGATAGAGCATAAAAGCTTTATTCCTCCCCGATTATAAGCTCCCATTTCCACCACAAAAATCTCGTGCTCCGGTTTCAAATCGCTCAAAATGCACTGGGAAATTCCTACTTCTGAATTTTGGTGTTCTTTAGTTTTTAAAACCTTATTTTCTCCAAACTTCTCAACTAAAATTGTGTATAAAAACTCTTTAGTTGAAGTTTTGCCGTAACTACCCGCAATACCGACTACCAATAAATCTTTGAATTTGGCTCTTTTGTTTTTAGCTCGTTTAATGACTTGATTCCTGCCCAAAACCGCTATGGGCTGAAAAAGAAGAACGACAGCCGAAGCGATAAGCGGCGTCAAAACGTCAAAAAGAAGAAGCCAAAAAAGAAACCAAACAATACTTTCAGCATTCAAGAAAACAAGGTAAAGAACTAAAAATTCAATTAATACTGAGATCAAAATCAAAACTAAAATCTTTTTAGTCAGAACCGGCTTTTTTATTTTTTTTATTAAAAAATCAAACGATGCTTTAAGCGCCTCAAAAATATATAAAATAGACCCGACAAAAAAAAGCAAAAGGGGAACAGCGGGGAAAGAAGCTAATAAAACTAATTTCAGAAGGTTTATTTTGTTAAAAATAAGGCTCTTCCCTTTTTCGGTCCGGAAATGATCTAAAAACCTGCCGATATGGTATTCTTTCAGCTGCCAAAGGTAAAGATAAAATAAAATAACTTTGGTTGTGCGTAGGAACCAAAGTATGCTTAAGAAAATCGCCATAGTTATTTTACAAATTGAGAAATAATCTCTGCCAATTCCTCCGGGGCCTCCCGATGGGGGCTGTGTTTTACCTCAGAGATGATCTTTAGTTCTGCTCCTTCAATTTTTTCTTTTAACTCTTGGGCGTCTCGTAAGGGCAAAACATCGTCTTTTTTGCCCCAAATAATTAAAGTGGGTGCTTTAATTTTTGCTAAAAGATCTTCTAAGTTTTCGTCCCCTAATTTTTTCATCGTTTCTTTCATCACTCCATCAGCCACATAATAATCTCTGCTTCCGGCTAATTTATAAATTAATCTTTGAGCATAAGGTTCTAATTTTTTTAAGCCAGGGAAGGAGAAAATTTTTTTTCCAATATGGGCCAGCTGGTAAAAAAGATAAGTTTTGAGGCGTTTTCTTCTGATTATAGCTGGGGCGCACAAAATCAGCTTTTCCACCTTTTCGGGGAAAGCAACGGCTATCTTTACCGATAACCCGCCGCCAAAGGAATGCCCTAAAAGATTAAACTTTTCCCAGTTTCTTTCTTTTGCTTTTTGGAAAATCCAATTTATGTAATCATCTCTCGTCCAAGGTCTTTTTGGGGAAGAAACTATCCCAAAGCCCGGAAGGTCAAGAACTAAAGCCTCTATTTCTTGTTTTCTTAACAAATCAGTCACTCTCTGCCAACGCCCGGAATTTGAACCCCAACCATGCAATATTAAAAGTGGAGTGCCATTCATGAAATAGTCTTGAATTTCAGATTTTTTTGCAAAGCTTCAGGTACCTTTATTGAGCCATCTTTTTGTTGATAATTTTCGATAATAGCGATTAAAGTCCGGCCAATAGCAAAAGCCGTGCCGTTTAAGGTGTGGACAAAGTTTACTTTGCCGGATTTGTTACGATAGCGGATATTTAATCTTCTGGCCTGAAAATCAGTGCAAGTTGAAGTAGAGTGCGTTTCTCGATATTGATTTTGACCAGGTAACCAGGCTTCGATATCATACTTAGCCGCCTGGGGTAAGGCAATCTCTGCAGTGCACATTTGAAGCACCCTATAAGGAATTTTTAATTGCTGCATTAATTTTTCTTCCATCGATAATAGAAATTGATGCTCTTCTTTTGATTTCTCCGGATGACAAAAACTAAACATTTCTACTTTATCAAATTGATGAACCCTCATAATTCCTTTGGTGTCCTTGCCGTAGCTACCTGACTCTCTTCTGAAACAAGTAGAAAAGCCAACATATCTCTTGGGCAAATCTTTTTCTTCAAAAACTTCATTGGTATGCATTACTCCAATTGACTGCTCAGAGGTTCCCACTAAATACAAATCGTCTTTTGGCAAATAATAAGCGTCTTCTTTATCGGCTTGCTCAAAATATCCCATACCTCTGGCTACTTCCGACTTGACCATAACTGGAGGGACAATGGGGATAAAACCGTCTTTTGTTAAAGTGCCGAAGGCTAAGTCAATTAAAGCGAACTCAAGCAAAGCTGCCCCTCCCTTAAGGTAACCGAAACGAGTTCCTGAAACCTTGGCTGCTCGTTTTATGTCAATCAAGTTTAACCTTTCAGCAAGCTCAAGGTAATCTTTGGGTTTAAAATCAAATTTTGGTTTTTCTCCCACCTCCTTTAAAACTACGTTCGAGGATGCATCTTTGCCGACTGGGACATCGTCTTGGGGCAAGTTTGGGACTTGGAGCATTAAAGCATTAAACTTCTCGTCAAGCTCTTTTATTGTTTGAGTTAATCTGTCGCTATTGCTGTCTAATTCTTTCATTTCTAAGATTATTTTCTTGTTTCTCCGAGCCCTCTCCAGAGGGCGAAGGGCAAGAAGAAGATTTGTCTTCTTCGAGCTTTTTTCCTTTTTTGTTTCCCCGATTTTTTTTGAGGCTTTGTTTTTTTGAGCTCTCATATCTTCCAAGGCCTGAAGGGTTTCTAATCGCTTTTTATCAACCTCTAAGAGCTCATCGATGTCAACTTTAGCTTGCTTGGCTCGGCAGCCTTCTTTTACTTTGTTTGGGTTTTGACGAATAAATTTTATATCAAGCATAGGTTTTTATTTTTTTAATTTTAGCCAAAGAATAATTGAACTAATAATTCCTAAAGTTAAAAGGGCGAAATTTAGCGGCCAATATATTTCCGGTCCAATAAAAAGCGGCTTGTATTTTGACGGCCAAAACAAGAAAACATCATAATGGGTTAGGTTATCAAGAAAAATATGGATTAGCCAGGCGGAAAAACTGCTGAAAAATAAAACTGGGAAAGAAAAGGACTGGCTGATTTTAAATTCCAAAGAGATTTTATTAAGCGGTTCTCTTAATCCATGCAAAATAGCTGCCAGAATTAAACTTCCTATAATTGCCCCGAAAATTGAGTGTAAAACACCGTGATGAGGACAAGAATAACAAGGGTTAATGATGAGTAGAACCAAAGGCTCAATATCCATTACTACGCTTCCCAGCAAAAGAGCCCATAAATTAAAAAGTCCTAAGGCTATTGCTCCCAAAAATAATCCTGGACCTAAATGGAAAGGAGTAAGCGGCATTTATTTGGGACGCATTGTTGGAAATAAAATTACTTCTCTTAAAGAATGGGAATCGGTTAGTAAGGCCACTAATCTATCGATTCCCAGACCAAAGCCGGCGGCCGGTGGCATGCCGTATTCTAAAGCCTCAATATAGTCTTTGTCTATTCTTTGGGCTTCTTTTAGACCGGATTCAAATAATTTTTCCTGTTTCTCAAATTTCTTTTTCTGTTTAATCGGATTGTTTTCTTCAGAATAGGCGTTAATTAGTTCCCAGCCGGCCACGATCAATTGCAAATTGGCTGATTTTGATGAATCTTTCTCTAGCGCTTTTGCCAAAGGCTTTGATTCAACCGGATGATGAATAACAAAAGTCGGATCCCATATTTTCGCCTGACAATATTTCTTGAAAATTTTATCAGCCACCTCGGCCTTACCGTCTTCTTTTTCTGTTTCAACTCCAAGCTTTTTAGCTTCTTTCTTGATGGCAGCCTCATTTATTTCAAAAAAATCAACTTCGGCGTATTTTTTCAAAAGTTGATTAAATTCAACTCTCGGCCAAGGAGACTTAAAATTAATTTTTTTCCCTTCATAATCTACTTCTAACTTGCCTGACGTTTTTCTGATTACGCTTTCGAACATCTCTTCGGTCAAGTTCATTACGTCTTTGTAATCAGAATAGGCCCAGTAGAATTCAAAATGAGTATATTCCGGATTGTGAGAACGATCCATGCCTTCATTGCGAAAACATTTTCCCAATTCATAAACCTTTTCGATTCCGCCAACCAATAATCGCTTTAAATAAAGCTCCGGGGCGATCCGTAAATATAAAGTCATGTCTAAAGCATTGAGGTGAGTTTTAAACGGTTTGGCCGATGCCCCGCCATAAATAGGCTGCAATGTCGGAGTCTCCACCTCCAGAAACCCTTTGCCATCCATAAAATTCCTTATTTCTTTAATAATCGCTGAACGAATTTCAAATTTCTTTTTTACCTCGGGGTTAAAAATTAAATCTAGATACCTTTTTCTAAACCTTTCTTCAATATCTTTTAAGCCGTGCCATTTCTCAGGCAGGGGCAAGAGGGATTTCGCCAACATCTTAAAATCCGCGACTTCAATTGTCCTTTCGCCCTTTTTAGTTTGAAAAAGAACCCCCCTAACCTCAATAAAATCTCCGATATCAAAATTGTCTAAGAAAAATTTGTAGCCTTTTTCTCCCAATTTATCTTTTTTAAAATAGGCCTGAATTTTAGCTTGCCCTGAGCTTGTCGAACGGGCCGAACCATCTTCAATATGCAAAAAAGTTGAACCGCCGTGCTCTCTTAAAGAGCGAATTCGGCCGACCAAAACCACTTCTTTTTGGCCTTGGCTCAAACTATCAAAGTTTTCCAAAGCCTCTAAAATAGCATGGGTTCTTTTTATTTTGCTGGGATAAACTAAAAGGCCGGCCCTTTCAATTGCCTCCAATTTCTTTAACCTAATTTTTCTTAATTCATCAACTGTAGCCATATATTCTATTTTAGTTGATTTTTCTTTTAAGGTCAAAATAAAAATACTCACGTAAGAGTGAGGGAGGCAAGTGGTTTCAGGGTGGCTTAAAAGCCGTCTTAAAATTGAACAGTTTTGAGGATATTTAAAAAGGTCTCTTCATATCCCGGCTCTGGTTTCAAGTCGTATTTGGTGAAAAACATCTCAAGGATAATCAGTTTGTTGTTTTGCGTAGTATAGATAAAATTGCCTACCCTTTGCCATTTTGTTTCTTCAAGATTTATGA
>MNWE01000033.1:6328-19260 GCA_001872265.1 Parcubacteria group bacterium CG1_02_39_15 | reverse complement strand
AATCCACATTTGTAAAACCAATGCCATATCTAGTCAAACTTGTTCTGGTGGAAATTGGTGCGAAACTGCTTCTTGGTCTGCCAGTTCTCCGACCTCTTGCAGCTATACTCCAACTATTTCAGATGTGGGGACTCAAAATTATTATGCTTTTGTCTGCGATGATGACAATGCTTGTTCAGCTTCAACTTCAGGAACTTTTACTGTCCAGGCAGCTATCACAGCCCCCACTGTTACCAACTCTACCGGCGCCTCTAGTATTACCTCTACTTCAGCTAGGCTAAATGGAGAAATAACTTCTACCGGAGGAGAAAACCCGACTGTCCATATCTACTGGGGAGACAATAATGGCGGAACCACTCCGGCTAACTGGGACCACGATGAGAACTTGGGAGTTAAAGGGACGGGTACATTTTACAAAGATATTTCTGGTTTAACTTCTAGTACCGCTTATTACTATCGTACTTATGCTACCAATTCTGGCGGTTCTGACTGGGCAGACAGCACTAGTTCATTCCTCACCGGTACCACCGCCCTACCCTCTGGAACTCTAACTGCTCCCAGCTCTGCTTCACCTGGTCAAAACTTTACTATTGCTCTTGAAGGAACAGATGATAGTGGAGTAAAAAGATTGGACCTTTATTATGGTGGGAGTTGGCAGACCTATAATTGTCCTGGTACTACTTCTTGTAGCCACGGCTGGACGCGTCAAGAAAGCGCAGCTGGCACTTACCGCTATTTTGGCAATATTTGGGATAACAGCGGTAATGCTTCAAGCTGGGTTTGTAATGGTGCAGCTTCCGGAACTTGCAACTCTGATTGCCAAGGATTAGGATATATCTTAGGAGAGAATTATTCTTTAGCTTCTTTTTGCGGCACTAATCAGTGTGTCTGCTATCGGGGAATTCCTTCTTCGGTTCAAGTTATAATTCAATAAAAATATTATTATGATAAAAAAAACCTCTTATTCCCCCATTTTTTTAATTGCCGGTTTGGCGCTGGCTTCTTTGGCAGCTTTTAATTTTTTAGGGATAAAAGAAGCCCAAACCGGAGCTTCAGATAATGTTTCTGGCTGGGCTTGGTCAGATAATATTGGCTGGATTTCTTTTAATAACACTACCGATGGCTCGGGCTTTAATTACGGAGTTAATATCAATAATGATGGGATTTTTTCTGGTTATGCTTGGTCAGACAATATTGGCTGGATTAGTTTTAATCGGCCAGACACTGGCGCTCCGCCCGGCTCTCCGGATTACGGAACCTATTTAGCCCAGGTTGATTTAGAAAACGGCCAAGTTTCTGGCTGGGCAAGAGCCTTGAGTTATGGGGGTGGCTGGGATGGCTGGATAAAATTAAGGGATGCTAATTACGGAGTGTATATCGATATCGTTACCGGAAACTTTTATGATTGGGCTTGGGGTTCGGACGTCGTTGGCTGGGTTAATTTTGACCAAGTAACTACCTCTTTTGCCTTCAATCGGCCGCCAAGAGTTGAAACCGGTTCAGCGCAAGTTGAGTATCAAAATTATTGCGGAGTTGCGCCTGAAGTTGGACAAGTTGGATTTAAGTGGACTTACGTTGATGATGATGGCGATCCTGAAACCAGATTTGAATTTCAGGTAGATAACAATGCCGACTTTTCCTCCCCTGAAGTTAATCGTAACTTCACCGGGCTGAACAATCCCAGCCCCACGACTAATACTCAGCAAGTTTTTGTGATTGATTCTCCTCAATCAGATAAAATTGTCTACGGCCAAAGCTATTGGTGGCAAGTAAAGGTTTATGACAATCAGGGCAATGACTCTGGTTGGGTTTCTGGCCCCAGTTTTAGCACTGTTAGTCATGCCTATCCCTACCCCAACTTCAGTCCACCTGCTCAAAGCCCGAGCGTTAACGAATCAGTTTTGTTCACTGATAATTCTAAATGTTATACGGCTGCTAACGCCGAATATGATTGTAAAGATGGCGCTGATATCCAATACGCTTGGGACTTCAATTATATCGAAGCCGAAGGATTCACTGTAGATTCAACCAACAAGGGCGACACCACTACCAGTTACCCCAGTGCCGGCAGCTACAAGGTTAGATTAAGGATAACCGACAGCAGTTTGACTCCCGCCGGCGTTTGCACCACCCAAAGACAGGTATCCGTTACTCTGCCGCTTCCCGAATGGCAGGAAATATCACCCTTTTGACAATCTTTAAGAATTCTGCTAAAATCTAAGCATAGAAATTAACCTTGAATCTTTGGAAACATTAGATAGCCAATTATTCAACCTAAAAAATGAATCAACTCATCCTTTTAGCGGTGGGCGTGGTTGCTTTAGCTTTAGGATCTGTTTTGGGTTATTATGCCCGTCAGTCAATTGCCAAAAGGAATTGGAAAACTATCGAAGCCAAACTCCAAAAAAGGATAACCCGAGCCAAAGAAGATTCAGAGCAGATTTTTGCTGAAGCAAAAGAAAGAGCCACTAATTTAATTGAGGCGGTTAAACAAAAAGAAGACCAAAGAAGAACCGAACTTTTAAAAACCGAGCAATTATTGCTAAAAAGAGAAAACGTCCTTGATCAAAAGCTTTCCGATTTTGAACAAAAACAAAAGGAATTTCAAGAAAAAGTAGAAAGACTCAAAGAGATCAAAGAGAGTTTGGAGAGCTTAAAAGCCGAGGGCTTGGAGAATCTAGAGAGAATTTCCGGACTTTCCCGAGTAGAAGCCCGAACAGAGCTTTTAGCAAGCTTAGAAAAAGAATATCAAAAAGACCTTTTGGAGAAATTGAGAAAATTAGAACAGGAAGGCGAGGCCCGTTTTGAAAAGAAAGCTAAAGAGATTCTCACCGCCGCCGTCCAAAAATTTGCCTTATCTCAGGTTCAAGAAATAACTACTACAACCGTTTCTCTCCCCAACGAAGAAATTAAAGGAAGAATTATCGGCAAGGAAGGGAGAAACATCAGAGCTCTGGAAAGCTTAACCGGGGTGGAATTAGTAGTGGATGAAACTCCGGAAACAGTAGTAATTTCTGGCTTTGACCCGATCCGGAGGCAAGTTGCTAAGGTCGCCTTGGAAAAACTCATCCAGGACGGCCGAATTCAGCCGGCCCGTATTGAAGAAAAAGTTGAAGAAGCTCAAAGGGAAATAGCTTCCCAGGTCAAGGAAGCCGGAGAAACAGCGGTTTATGATGTAGGCATTGTCGGGCTCGACCCGAAATTGGTTCAACTATTAGGCCGTTTGAGATTTAGAACCAGCTATGGCCAGAACGTTTTGCTTCACTCAATTGAAGTTGCTCATTTAGCTGGAGCTTTGGCTGCCGAAATTGGAGCCGATGTTTTAATTTGTAAAAAGGCAGGACTCCTTCACGACATTGGCAAAGCGGTTGACCAGCAAGTTGAGGGTTCTCATACCGACATTGGAGTCAGAATCTTAGAAAAATTTGGGGCAGAGCCAGAGGTAATTACGGCAATGAAGTCGCACCACGAAGAATATCCTTACGGGACCTTAGAAGCCGTCATCATTCAAACTGCAGACCAAATTTCTGGCGCCAGGCCGGGCGCCAGAAAGGACACTCTGGAAAATTATTTAAAGAGATTGGGAGATTTGGAAAACATTGCTTTGGGATTTACCGGAGTGGAAAAAGCCTGGGCTTTGCAGGCCGGCAGGGAGATAAGAGTTTTTGTTAAGCCGGAAGAGATTGATGACTTCGGAGCAAGAAAGCTGGCAAAAGAAATTGCTAATAGAATCCAAGAAGAATTAAAGTATCCTGGCGAAATTAAAGTAAACGTCATTAGAGAGACCCGAGTGATTGAGTACGCTAAATAATTGAAAATTACAAAAAGCGCCACTTCGGGCGCTTTTTGTGTTGCTTGCCCCGAGATGAGCGAAGCGAATTTTTCGGGGGAGCGGGTGATGGGAATCGAACCCACATAAATAGCTTGGAAAGCTATCACACTGCCATTGTGTTACACCCGCCTTCGCCAGCCGAAGGCTGGATATCGGGGCACTGGGATTCGAACCCAGAATCTTACGCTCCCAAAGCGCAAATGTTAGCCATTACACCATGCCCCGTTGTGCTAGGCTTAGCTTCACACAACCTATTTTACTTAAATTTCCACTTCTGGTCAACTTTTTACTATGGTATAATTGATTAATGTCTCTTAAAGAAATCTTCGCTCAGCTTAATATCTTTACCCAATGTGGAAAATACGGCGTTTCTCTCTGGCAATGCCCGCAGTTCCTCTTTTTGATTATGGGAGTGGTCATTATCGGTTCAACCTTGGCCGCCTACGCCATTGGTAGCAGATATATTGAGGAACCACAAATAGTTGCTTTAATTGTGCTTGTGGTTACAGCGGTTTTATTTATGGTTGCTGCCAGCATTACCCGTAGTTTTGAGAGGTTGGCTGAAGCTAACCGAATGAAATCAGAGTTTGTCAGCGTGGTTTCTCATCAGCTTCGTTCCCCTCTTTCTAATTTCAGGTGGGCGATTGAATTACTGATGTCAGGAAGGATAGGGCAGATCGAAGAAAAACAATTGGAGTACTTTAAAATCCTCAAAGAAAATAGTAATCGGATGAAAGAATTAGTTTCTGATTTATTAACTGTTTCCCGGATTGAAACAGCCGAGTTGCCCACAAAAAAAGAAGAGTGTCACTTGGAAGATATAATAAAAGATTTCATAAAAGAATTTCAACCATTTGCCACAGCTTCTAATGTTGAAATTGCCTTCAAGCCCCAGCTTAATCTACCAAAAGTCTTGGTTGATGCCTCGCAGATTAAATTGGTAATTGAAAATCTTTTGGATAATGCTATCCGCTACATCAAAGAACCAGGAAAAGTTGAGATAAGATTGGAAAGACAAAATGAACAATTATATTTTGAAATAAAAGATACTGGGGTAGGGATTCCGAAAGACGACCAAAAATATATCTTTCAAAAGTTCTTTCGCTCAGAAAACATAATGAGGCACCAAACCCAAGGCACGGGCCTTGGGCTTTATATCGCCCGAGCAATTATAGAAAAATTGGGAGGCAAAATCGGTTTTAAAAGCCAAGAAGGGAAGGGGTCGACATTTTATTTCACATTACCAATAAAATAATCCAATATGCCCAAAACCATTTTATTCATCGAAGATGAGTCAGCGCTCCAAAAAACTTTTGGCGAGATTTTTAAGCAGGAAGGTTATGAAATGATTTCGGCCTTAGACGGAGAAATCGGGCTCAGATCAGCTAAAACCAAAAAGCCCGACTTAATTTTGCTTGATTTAATTTTGCCCAAAATTAATGGCTTTGATGTTTTAAAGCAGCTAAAAGAAGATCCGGATACTAAAGAAATTCCGGTGATTGTCTTAACTAATTTGGAGGGGATGCAAGATATAGAAAAGGTGATTGGCTTGGGAGCCACTACTTACTTGATCAAAGCCAATTATTCTTTAGTAGAAGTAATGGAGAAAATTAAAAAAGCTTTAGGGGAGTAGGCGATGAAAGTAGAATCAGGACAATTAAAGGCATTTTTGTTAGATGCCGGCCTGGTGGCTGAAAAGCAATTTAATGCCGCTTTTAAGAAGGCCGAGAAAACTAATCAAAAAGTTGGCGACGTTTTAGTTGCCGAAAGTTTAATTACGGAAGAAGAATTGATTAAGTTGGAAGCTTACATTTTAGGAATTCCCTTTGTCAATTTAGAAAAAGAAAAAATTGAGCCAGAGGTTTTAAAAATTATTCCCGAGCCAATCGCCAGGTCCAACAATATAGTTGCTTTTAGAAAAAAAGAAAACGATTTGGAAGTAGCCATGTTGGACCCCGAAGACTTAAGAACGATTGAGTTTATTAAAAAAACGGCCAATTTGAGAATTCTACCGCGCTTAACTACTTCCGAAAGTATCAAGCAGGTCCTAAAACAATATCAAAAGACCTTGGAAGCTGAATTTGGAGAGATGATTAAGAAAGAAGCCAAAGGAATAAAAGCTGTTCAAGAAATAAAAGAAGGAGTGCCGGCCATTACCGAAAGCGAAGAGCTTAAAAAAGCTGCTGGCGAGTTGCCTGTAATCAGAATCATAGACACCTTGTTAAGACACGCCATTCTACAAAGAGCCTCAGATATTCATATTGAACCGACAGAAAAAGAAGTTGTTGTCAGATACCGTATTGACGGAATTTTAAGAGACGCTATGACCCTGCCCAAACAAGCTTCTTTGGGAGTAGTAGCCAGAATCAAAGTTCTCTCTAACTTAAAATTGGACGAACATAGATTACCTCAAGACGGCCGATTTAAAGTGGAGGCAGAAGATTATAGGTATTCAATCCGAGTTTCAATTTTACCGGTTTTTGACGGAGAAAAAATTGTCATGCGGCTGCTATCAGAAAAAGCCAAAGCTTACACCTTGGAAGGATTAGGGTTTAGAGGCGAGACTCTAGAGATAATCCAAGACAACTTAAGAAAGCCCGTTGGAATGCTTTTGGTTACTGGCCCTACCGGCTGCGGGAAGACCACGACCCTCTATTCAATGATGGAGATTTTAAACGTACCGGGAGTCAATATTTCCACGGTTGAAGATCCGATTGAATATCGCATGCCCAGAATCAATCAAACCCAAGTTAATCCTAAAATTGGTTTAACTTTCGCTAATGGCCTAAGAGCTCTGGTTAGGCAAGACCCAGATATTATTATGGTGGGGGAAATTAGAGATTCTGAGACAGCCGGACTTGCTATTAATGCCGCTTTGACCGGCCATTTGGTTTTATCTACTTTGCACACTACCAATGCTTCGGGCACCATGCCCCGTTTGATAGATATGGGAGCTGAGCCGTTTTTGATTTCCTCAACAGTAAACGTGGTTTTGGCTCAAAGATTGGTAAGACGACTCTGCCCTGAGAAAGAAAAATATACACTGAAAGATACCGAAATCAAAAATTTAAAGAAATATTGCAACTTAGACAGAGTTTTAGACATTTTAAAGAAAGAAAAAATTATTAAACCTTCCCCTGGCCAAGCCTTTAAAGATATTGTTTTTTACCGTCCCAAGCCTTCTAAGGATTGCCCAGATGGTTACAAGGGCAGAATTGGCATTTACGAAGTCTTGCCGGTTACTGAAACAATCAAAGAGTTAATTGTTAAAGGGGCAACCTCTGACCAAATTCAAGCCCAAGCACAAAAAGAGGGGATGGTGACTATGGTGGAGGACGGTTTCGTTAAGGCTGTTCAGGGAATTACCACTATTGAAGAAGTGCTGAGAGTAATTATAGAGTAACGTCCCATATAATGCCAACCTATCTTTATAAAGCCAAAACCTTAGAAGGCAAAGACCAATCCGGCATTTTAGAGGCAGAAGATGAGCATCGATTAGCGAGAACCCTGCGGCAACAGGGCTTGATTTTAATTAAGGCCGAATTGGAAAAAAAAGAGAAAAAGAAAAACAAGATTGCTTTCTCCCTCCCCTTTTTTAATAAAGTTTCTTTGGTCGAAAAAATGATTTTTGCCAGAAACCTTCAAGTGATGATTGCTGCTGGTCTTCCTCTGCCCAGAGCCTTATCAACTCTAATTGCTCAAACTAAAAGCAAAAAATTTAAAAGGGCTTTATCAGATATTCAAGAGGAGGTCATGAAAGGAAAAAGCTTTTCTGAGTCTTTAGAGCAATGGCCGGATATTTTTTCCGAACTTTTTCGTAATATGCTTAAGGTAGGAGAAGAGGCCGGCACTCTGGAAGAAGTTTTAAAAGTTTTAGCTCAACAAATGGAAAGAGAATACGAACTAAAATCAAAGATTAAGGGGGCTATGATTTATCCTGCTGTGATTATTTGCGCCATGATGGGTATTGGTATTATGATGTTGATTATGGTGGTTCCTCAATTAGCCGAGACCTTTGAGGAACTAGAGATTGAACTTCCCTTGACCACGCGGGTGGTAATCGGATTAGCCACCTTTTTAGTTGAGAGGTGGTATTTATTCATTGTAATTGTCGTCTTCTTGATTTTTCTTTTCCTCCAAGCCTTAAAGACTGAAAAAGGAAAAAAAGTAATAGACACGGTTACTTTAAAAATCCCGATTGTTTCATCTATTGTTAAAAAAACTAATTCTGCCTATACCGCCAGAACTTTAAGCTCTTTAATTGCCGCTGGCGTGCCGATTATTAGAGCTCTGGAAATTACGGCTGGAACCTTAGGGAATATCCATTACAAGACCGCCATAACCGAATCAGTGAAGAAAGTAAAAAAGGGAGAGAAATTATCAGACGCTCTAAAGCCCTATCGCGAGATTTACTCGCCCATGGTTGAACAAATGGTGGCCGTAGGAGAAGAAACCGGAGAAACTTCCGCTATTTTAGCTAAGTTAGCTGAATTTTTTGAGGAAGAAGTGGGTCGGGCTACCCAAAATTTGGCATCAGTCATCGAGCCGGTTTTAATGATTATTATTGGAGCAGTTATTGGTTTTTTCGCTGTTTCAATGATTCAACCAATGTACTCAATGCTAGGAGCATTATGATGAAAACCAATTCTAAAAATGGCTTTACTCTCATTGAATTATTGATAATCATCGGGACGATGATTATTTTAATGGCCTTGGCTGCTCCAGCCTTCCGGGTTTTTCAAAAAGAGTCGGATTTAAATGATTCAGCTGAAGAAATTATCAATATCTTAAGGTTGGCTCAAAATAAAACTTTAGCCTCAGAAGGGGCTAGCCAATACGGAGTTTATTTTGATGATACAACTACTCCCCATCAGTATACATTATTTAAAGGAAGTAATTATAGCTCTAGAGATAGCTCTTTTGATGAAATCCGCAGATTACCCAAAAGCATCGAAATTTATGAAATTAATTTGGGAGGAGGAAAGGAGGTGGTTTTTAATCGAGTTAGTGGTGAAACAAACCAAAGTGGAAATATAAAAATAAGATTAATTAGTGATATCAGTAGAACCAAAGTTATCTATATCGAAGATACTGGCCAGGTGGGATTGACCAGCCCCATCATCCCTTCTGATGCAAATCGGCTGAAAGATTCTAGACATGTTCATTTTGATTATAATCAAAATGCCCAAAACGCTGTTATTTTACATTTAATCTTCCCTGATTATCCGGCTGATAATTATGATATTGATTTTCAGACCTACTTAAATGCTGACAAAACCAAATTTTCTTGGGAAGGTATAGTATTAGTAGGACCGGATGGAAGTAAAACCGAGCAGAGATTAAAAATCCATACTCATAGCTTCACAATTACGGTTGCTCAATTTTGTGTCCACCGGCCCCTTTCTCCAGATCAAAGCTATAATGACAAGGCTTTAAATATTTCTCTTGACAGCGAAGAACTTATTAGATATGCCACAGACGAAAGAGGCACCACTACTAAAGGCTCATCAATCTGGGTAGAAGAACCTCAGCGGCAATAAAAATGGAGAATCAAAAAGGTTCATATGTTTTCAATACAATGGAAAGACAATAAAGGGATTTCGGTAGTTGAGATTTTGGCAGTTGTTGCGGTAATTGCTATTGCTTTAACTAGTCTTTTAGGATTAGCCTCTTTTTCTTTGGGAGTTTCCAACTTACTAAAACAAACTACCAGAGCTAATTTTATCGCTCAAGAAACAGTGGAGGCGGTAAGAAATTTTCGAGATGGGACAACTTGGGATACCGATGGTCTGGGAACCTTAACTACCGAGGTTGCTTATTATCCTAAAAAATCGACTGATACTCCACCAAAATGGCAAATAATTCAAGGGGAAGAGCAAATCAATGGTTTTACTCGAAAAGTTGTTTTTAATAATGTCCAACGCGATGGCTCAGACAATATTGTTGAGTCAGGTGGAACCAATGATCTTGATACTAAAAAAATAACTGCTACTGTTTCCTGGAAAGAGAGAGGAAGAGCTCACAAAGTAGAATTAGTGACTTATTTAACTAATTGGAAACAATGAAAGTTCTAAATTCTAAAAAGGGATTTACCCCGTTAGAAATTTATTCGTCTAATAGGGCTATTCAAAAAGAAAAGAGGAGATTTCTAACGGGGTTTACTTTAACTGAAGTTTTAGTTTATGTTGCTGTTTTGTCAATTATTATTTCAGCTGTTTCAGGTTTCTTGATTTGGACAGTGAGGTCTAATACCAAAGCTAAAGTAATGCGAGAAACCCAAGATAATGCCAGACGGGCTATGGAAATCATGACTTATGAAATAAAAGAGGCAAAAAGTGTTTATACCCCAACTACTACTTCTAACCAGCTTTCCTTAGAAACAACTCACTATCTGCCAGAAGGAGAAAAAACAACCTATATCGATTTTTATCTTTGCGAGGACCGTCTTTGCTTAAAAAAAGAATCTCAGAGCCCAATTGCCTTAACCTCAGATAGAGTGAAAGTAAGTAATTTGGTTTTTACTCAGATTGCCACAGCTTCTCCAATTCCCTCTATCCAGATTGATCTCCAAATTAATTACAAAAGTCCAGCTAACCGACCTGAATATCAAGCCGAGCTTAATTTAAAATCTACGGCCTCTTTAAGGAGTTACTAAAATGCTAAATCTAAAAAATCAAAAAGGATTTGCCGCTCTTTATATAACTATTTTAGTTTTGGCAGTGATATTTGGAATTGCCGTAAGCATTACTATTTTAACTTACGGTGAACAAAAAATTTCAAGAAACATTATCAAATCCAGTCAAGCTTATTATGTTGCTGAGGCTGGAATTGAAGATAGTGTTTACCGAATTATAAAAGGGAAAAAATATGAAGCAACCAATAGCTTATCTGTTGGAGGAGGCTTATCCTCTATCAGTATTACTAGCCAAGACGATAAAAGGATTATTCAATCAACCGGAGAAATTTCTCAGAGAATAAAAAAGCTAGAGACAATTTTGAAGACTGAGTCGGCAACAGTTGCTTTTTACTACGGTGCCCAGATTGACAAAGGCGGGTTGTGGTTGGGTGCTAATGCCTCAGTTGAGGGAAATGTTTATTCTAATGGAAAAATGGAAGGGCAGGGAAAAGGATCAGGTTCTAAAATTAGTGGTGATGCCTGGGTGGCAGGAGCAGTGGCTCCTGAACCTGACCAGCAGTGGACTAGCCAAGATTCTGATTTTCCCTTTGGTCTTAAAATTGGCAAAGAATATTATCTTGATACTGCCCAAAGTTTTGTTCCTTCGGTTTCAAAAGTTTTAAATACAGTCAGTTTCTATATAAAAAAAGTTGGCGATCCGCCTGACCAGACAGTGAGAATTTTGGCTGATGATAATGGTCAACCCTCTCAAACTCCTTTAGCTTCTGGCATTCTTAAAAGTTCTAAAATTACTTCCAGTTATAGCTGGATTGATGTCAGTTTTGATCCTCCACCAAATTTAACTGCCGGTATAATTTATTGGATTATGATTGATGTTTCTCGGGATGACGATGACTATTGGATTTGGGGAAAAGATAGTACTGATGGTTATACTTCTGGAACCGGAAAATATACAAAAGATTGGGATACTCCTGGAGCTACTTGGACCAGTGTTGGTGGCGACCTGAATTTCAAAACCTGGATGGGAGGAGAAACGCCTACCTATATTGATCGGGTTTGGGTAGGAAGAGATGCTCATGCCAATACCATTGCTGACTCCTGGATTGATGGCGATGCTTATTATCAAACTATTGATGCGAGAACTACTGTTTCGGGTACTAAATATCCTAATAGTCCTGATCCAGCAACCAAGGATTTACCAATTTCTTATGCTCAAATTCAAGACTGGGAAAAGGCAGCCTGCTGTGATACGGGTTCTGGATGTAAAGCTGAATGCGTTTCCGGAAGTTATAGTCCCCTTGAAGGATCTTCTTTAGGTTCAATGAAAATTGAAGGCGATTTAACTTTCCCTTCAAATAGTGATGACAATCCAGTAATAATTGCTGGCCCAGTCTGGGTCACTGGAAAAATTTTAGCTTCAAATAATGCCGGAATAAAACTCAAATCAGGTTTAGAATCTGGTTATCCAATCATTGCTGATAATCCAGCTGATCAGACAAATTTTGGAAAAGTTGAATTAAATAATAATGTCATTACCACTGACAGTCCTCAGGGTGGTAGACTCCTTTTTGTTTCCACTAATAAATCTCTTGATCCTGCCAATCCAGCAATTCATTTATACAATAATATCAATGTAGAGAATCCCCAATCAATTATTTATACCCTCAACGGTTTGATTGTAGTTGAGAATAATGCTGAATTTGTTGAAGTAACTGGCTATGCCATTCGCTTGGAAAACAATACTAAAATTGTCTATCAAGAAGGTTTAATAAATTCTAATTTTTCCTCAGGCCCAGGTGGAGGATGGGAAGTAACCAGCTGGAAAGAAACTGAATAAAAATCTAAAATAATAGAATAGTGAAATGTTCGATGAACTTCCAGTTCATCTCACCTCTCATAAATTTTCAATTTATTTCGATGTTAGAAGTCTTAATTTTAAAACCAGAGGCATTTGGATTGGACATCTCTGATTTATCTTTGAAGATTACTAAACTTAAACCCCGTAGTAGAAGGTTCCCTTCACTACGGGGCGAGAAAATCAAAAATGGTTTTGATTTGGCTTCTTTTGGAGAGACGAAAATAAGGCCGGGCATTATTAAAGGAGGAGAAGTTAAAGACGAAAAAGCTTTGGCAGAGATTGTTAAAGGCGCGCTGACAAAGGTGAAAGGAGAAAAACTTAAGACAAAATACGTTATTGCTTCCTTGCCCGAAGAAAAAGCTTTTTTGCAGGTAATTCAGATGCCCCGCATGCCAAAAGAAGATTTGAAATCAGCCGTGGTTTACGAAGCCGAAAATTATATTCCTTTGCCCATAGAAGAGGTTTATTTGGATTCTCAAGTTGTCCTGCCGGTTCATAATCATTTGGACCACTCCGATGTTTTGATCGCCGCCTTGCCCAAAAAGACAGTTGATCCTTACCTTTCTGTTTTTAAATTGGCCGGCTTAAAACCGCTCGTTTTAGAG
>MNWE01000033.1:0-6308 GCA_001872265.1 Parcubacteria group bacterium CG1_02_39_15 | reverse complement strand
ATCAGACGACCCTCGCCCCGGCGCTTTTAATTGATCTGGGCGCCACCCGAACCAGCTTTATTGTCTTTTCTGGCAACGCTTTAAGGTTTACCTCGTCAATTCCAGTTTCCGCTCAGGGCTTCACTGAAGTTATCGCTAAATCTCTCAAGGTAAGCTTGGAAAAGGCCGAAAAATTAAAAATCAAGCATGGCTTAGAAGAAAAAATTAAAATAGAAATAAAAAGTGAGAAATCAGAAAGGGTGGTGGAGAGAGGAGAAATTTTTGAAGCATTAGTTCCTCCTTTGGTCGACTTAATCCAGCAAATTAAAAAACATTTAGATTATTACCAGACCCACGCTGTCCACGAGCATTTACCGCCCAATGGCCGAGAGGTAGAAAAAATTCTTCTTTGTGGCGGCGGAGCAAACTTAAAAGGGCTTCCTGAGCTTTTAACCCTGGAGCTAAAAATTCCCGTTGAGCTGGGAAATCCTTGGATTAACATTTTACCCGAGTCATTAAGAGAAAGAAAAGAGCTTCCGTTTGAAGAATCTCTTAGCTATACCACGGCTTTGGGATTAGCCCTGCGGGGAATAAAACAATGCTAAACCTTTTACCGCAACAGCAAAGAGAAGAGCTGAAAGAGGAAGAAAATTTCAAGCTGACTTTGATTTTAGGAATAGTAACCTTAGCTTCTCTAATTTGCTTTGCTTTAATTTTATTTTCAATCAAAATATCAATAGGGGGGCAGCTATCTTATCAAAAAATCTTTCTCGAGCAGAAAAAAGCCGAAAGCTCTCAACTCCAGAACCTTGAAGAGAAAATGAAAAGTTTGAACTCAATCCTTAAAGAACTTAACTCTTTTTATCAAAATGAGGCGAATTTGGTTGAGGTTTCCCGGCTAATTTCGGGCTTCCTTCCCCGAGAAGTTTATCTGACTACGCTTCATTTTAACAAAGCGGCAGGTCTAGAAAAAGAAAAGTATTCAGGAGAGGTTTTTTTAGCCGGTTTTGCCCCTTCTCGAGAAACCTTGACCGTCTTCAAAAAAAACTTAGAAAAAGAATTTAAAGAAGTTTATTTCCCTCCTGAAAATTGGGTTAAGCCGACTGACATCAGCTTCACGGCAACTTTTAAAGTAAAATGACCACAACGCATCAAATCAAAATATCAATAGCAGCCTCGCTTGTTTTAAGTGTTTGCTTTATTGCCCTTTTGATTTACCCTCTTTTAAAAGAGATTGAAAAAGAATCAACCGAGATTCTCTCTCAAAGAGCCGCTTTCGCAGCGCTGGAGACTAAAACTGATAATTTGGAGAAATTTAAACTCTTTGCAGAAAACAACAAATTAAATTTAGAAAAAGTTGAGAACGTATTTTTGGAGTCAGATATGCCGGTGGACTTCATCGATTTTTTAGAAAAAATAGCCAGAGATTGCCAAGTTTCTTTTAAGGTTTCTTCTTTAACAAAGCAGACCGACAAAGAAATATGGCCCGCCTTTTTGGTTCAGTTGAGCTCTCTTAGCTCTTTCTCTAATTTTTCGCGATTTTTAGAAAAACTGGGATCTGGTAATTATTTAATTGAAGTTCAAACGCTGACTGTCAGGAGATTAAGCGAAGCCGAAGCAAAATCCCCTCAGTTTGAAGGATGGTCGGTAGGCGACGTCCAGGCAGAATTCTCTTTTAAAGTTTATACAAAATAAAATGCAAATCCGCCGGATAAAATTCAAAAAAATTAAAGATTTTTTAAAAAAATTACCAAAAACTCTAGGAGAGCGAGCCTTTTTGACCTTTTTAGCTCTTCTGTTAATAGCCTTGATTTTGGGCGGCTTAATCTTTTATAAATACAGCATTTCAATCGATAAGGAAGAGCCGACAATTTCAGAGAAACCTCCTCAATTTGAAGAAAAAACCTACCAGACCGTTTTAAAAACCTGGCAGGAAAAAGAAAAAAGATTTGAAGAAGCCGACTCAAAAACCTACCCCGACCCGTTTAGATAACTCTTGATTTTAATCCTATTTTTAGATATCATTTAAGGATTGACTGCCCCCATAGCTCAACGGATAGAGTAGGAGATTTCTAATCTCTTGATGTAGGTTCGATTCCTGCTGGGGGCACATCTCAGTAAAAGTCAACGATTTATGAGTCGCCTCGCTTCGCTCGGCGGCCAAATTGAACGGAGAATTGAGCAAAAAAATCAATTTTTGGTTTTGTATTGTAAAAGAAAATTTTTTACCGAAATATATAAAATACTTTATCTATACCAGAAAATCAATGGAAGATGAGGGCCGACAGATTCTTTCTATTGAATCGCAACTCGCCGAGTTGCGAGAGTTTGCCGCCAAAGAAAAACTTAAAATTGTCAAAGAACGCGGCGAGCCCCGCATTTAATTATTGGAACGCTTAGACTAAACCACAGCTTGATACTTTTACCGATTTTGTTACAGTAGAATAATGAGGGGAAAGATAGAAAAAATTCCTAATACAAAATGTCTCATTTGTAGGAAAGAATTTTACGTTAAACCATATTTTCTTAAGCACGGTTGGGGTAAATATTGTTCGCGAGAGTGTCAAAATGAAGGTAAAAAAACGGGAAGTGTGGTAATCTGCGCTTACTGTGGTAAAAAAGTATATAGAACGCCTAGGCAATTACAAAGAAAATCTAAGACAAAAACTTTTTTTTGTGATAAATCTTGTCAATGTGCCTGGAAAAATAAACAAAGAAAAGGCAAGGAAAGATTTAAATCGCTAAAAAATTTATGGGGATCGTGGTGTAATAGCAGCATTAAGGTTTGTGGAACCTTCGGAGCGGATGCAAATTCCGTCGATCCCCCATTATTTTTCAAGATTCTATCGAGGTTTTTAAAACATGGGACAAAAAGAATTAACCCTTTATTTATCAAAAGACCACTAAAGAAGGTTTTATATAATTTGTATTGGAGAAATAACCATACCCAGACTGAAATTGCTAAAAATTTTAATGCCACCCATACTAGCGTTAAGAGGTGGTTTAATTATTACAAGATACCCGTAAAATCTCGAGCATTAACCTGTGGGCGAAACCTAAATTCTATAAAGAATTTAGAATTAGGAAAAACCCCAGAAGCTGAAAGGAAATCCGCAGAAGCGAGGAGGATATACACAAAAGAAAAACTTATCCAAATAATTAAAGTATTTGTAGAAAAACATGGTCGCGTACCGACAAAAAATGAATTTGTGAAAATCAGAAATTCTTCTTATCCTAATCATACCACCCTCCGTGATTATTTTGGCACCTGGAATAATGCTATTAAAGCAGCGAGTTACGAGCCTAATGAGCAATGGTTTGCGGCCACGCGGGTAAAAGATTTATTCGCTAGGGACGGCCATAAATGCGATTCAATTTCAGAGATTATAATTGACGATTGGCTTTTCGAAAATAATATTCCACACACCAGGGAATATTTATATCCAGAGAGCCGATATCGCTGTGATTTCGTAGTTAATAATATCTTTATTGAATTTTTTGGATTATCCGATGCTTTTACTATCGATATAGGTTATGGCGAGACTATGAAAAGAAAAAAAGCAATATGTAAAAGGCATAATATTCCATTAATTGAACTTTATGAAAAAGACCTTTATAACTTAAATCAGACGTTGGGCGGAAAATTGAGGCAAAAATTAAAGCAAGAAGCTTTATTTTAAGAACTCCGTATAATTCATTTAAACAAAAAACAGCCCCAAGGGCTGTTTTTTGGTTTATCTTTTCTCTTCGAGTTTAACTTTTAAGACTATTTCTTTGCCGCTTCTTAAAACTTTCAAAGTAATTTCTTGGCCAATTTCAAACTTTTGGAGCATGTTGGCTAAAGGATTCTTTTCTGTAATTTTTTCTTTGTTACACTCTAAAATTATATCAAATTCTTTAAGGCCGGCCTTATCCGCCGCACCGCCTTGGACTACCGCTGACTCCCCTAGAGCTTCTCTAACAATTAAAGCTCCGTCACTTACCGGCAGTTTATTTTTTTCAGCTATTTCTTTATTCAAAAGAACATATCTCACTCCTAAAAATGGCCTTTTTATCTTGCCGTATTTTTTTACTTCCTCTAAGTCTTTTTTGGCATAATCTATAGGGATGGCAAAGCCAATGTTTTGGGCGCCCATGACCATAGCCGTGTTAATGCCAATAACTTTTCCTCCAATATCTACTAAGGGGCCGCCAGAATTTCCAGGATTAATAGCGGCGTCGGTTTGAATTAGTCCTCTTAATTGAGCCGTCTGAGAAGTTAAGCCCGAAAAGGCAGTAATCACCCTGCTCATACCAGAAACTACGCCCGTGCTTACCGTGTCATGGAACTCGCCCAGGGCGTTACCGACGGCAATTACTGTTTGGCCAAGTTCAATTTTATCCGAATCGCCCAATTCTAGATAAGGCAGATTTTTAGCCTTAACCTTTAAAACAGCCACGTCGCTAATCGGATCTTTAGCTAAAACCTTAGCAGGATAGGTTTTTTGGGGCTCAAAAATAACCGTGTAATCAGCTTCGGGATCGCCAACAACGTGGGCTGAGGTTAGAATGTAGCCGTCGGCAGAGACAATAAAACCAGAACCGCCGCCGATTCTGGTCCTCTCCCTTTTTTTATTGAACTGAGGAACAACATATTTTTGTCCGCCAAAAGGAAGTAAATAAAAACCTTCTATTTTAGGCAGGTCTTTAGAAATAACAATAGTGATTACGGCCGGACAAACCTTTTTAGCAACTTCAATGATGGGCGATTTTTCGGACATATATTATATCTTATCACGAGACAATATTGTAAACAACCCAAAAATATGGTAACTTTAGACATTAGAAGCTGAGTTTCGCGATAGCGAAACGAGGCGAAAGAAGAAAACAGAGTTTTCTTCCGCACATTAGGAATTAGAAATTTTTTATAGCGCCCCTGTAGTTCAACGGATAGAACAATCCCGTCCTAAGGGAGAAATTGGGGGTTCAATTCCTCCCAGGGGCACAGGCTTGTTTGCACATTGAAGTCTTTTGGGGTACAATTAAATAATGGCAAAAACAGCCCTTCGCGAAAAAGTTCGTAAATTACGCTCTAGGGGTAAAACTTATACCGAGATACAACAGGCTTTGGGTATATCTTTACCGAAAAGTACACTTTCTGATTGGTGTCAAGGCGTGATTTTACCGGATTGGTACACCGCTAAGATTCGAGACGTCAATAATAAAAATTTCACGAAGGCTCAAACAATAGCATGGGCTTCGCTGAGGCACAAACGAGAGATGTTCTTAGATAAAGTGCGACGAGAGGCAAAGGTAGTTATTAAAAAGCTTAGTCTGGAAAGCCTAAAAATAGTTTTAGCCATGCTTTATCTCGGTGAAGGCACGAAATGGAAAAGTCACTCCGGACTAATGCTTGGGAGTTCTGATATTACAGTAGTTCTTTTGTATACTTTATTACTTAAAAAGTGCTATAAAATTAAACCGAGCCAGCTTAAATGCAGAATATCTTATCGGGCAGATCAAAATATCCATGAGCTTGAAAGATATTGGGCAAGCGTTACCGGAATTCTTGAAGAAAATTTCTATAAAACAAAACCAGATCCCCGAACGATTGGTAAAAAAACGGAAAAAACAGATTACAAAGGAGTATGCGTTATTAGTTGTGCTGGCTCTCATATTCAATTAGAACTGGCAGAAATTGCAGAGCTTTTATTAAAAAAATTAAGGGCCCATAGCTCAGTTGGCTAGAGCGTCGGTATGGCATACCGAAGGTCGCGAGTTCAAGTCTCGCTGGGTCCACCCCGTTAGAAATTTGCACAAGAAATTCAAAGTATACTAAATATTATAGTTAAACTTCCGATTCTTTTGCGACGCACGGTGGCCGAATAGGCCAGTCCGCCGAAGGCGGACAATGCTATTCGCATTAGTGCGTCGCCCCAGAACTCATGGGCAAATTTCTAACGGGGTCCACATGAAAATTGCAGTTTTAGAGCCTGGCGCTTGGGGGACCGCTTTAGGGATACTTTTGAGCAAGAAAAACAATTTGAATTTTTGGTATGGAGACGCTAGATTATCCGCAGAACTTTCTGAAACCCGTCAAAACGAAAGATTGCCAGGAATTAAAATACCCCAAGAAATTTTTATCTCTTCTGATTTGGGAAAAACAATTAAAAATACCGACTTGGTTATTATTGCTTCTCCCTCTTTCAATTTCCGTCAAACCTCACTCCGCCTTAAAAATTTTAAAAACTTACCTCCCTTTTTGGGGATTGCCAAGGGAATAGAAAAAGAAACCTTGAAAGTTCCTTCTCAAATTGTTGAAGAAATTTTAGGAAAAGTTTCTTATGCTC
>MNWE01000039.1:199-13113 GCA_001872265.1 Parcubacteria group bacterium CG1_02_39_15 | reverse complement strand
CCTAGTTGCTCCTCAAGGCAATGTGGGATCGGTTGATGGGGACCCCGCGAGCGCGATGCGTTATCTAGAATGTAAAATATCAAAAATCGGCGAAGAAACGCTTAAAGACATTGAAAAAAATACAGTTAACTTTGTTGATAATTATGATGGAACCAGAAAAGAACCTACTGTTTTGCCCTCGCCTCTTCCCCAGCTTTTACTCAACGGCTCTCTGGGTATTGCCGTTGGTATGGCTACCAATATACCCACCCACAACCTTTCAGAGGTTTGCGACGCCGCCTCTTATTTAATCGACCATTCAAAAGCCGACACTGAAGACCTTTTCCAATTTATAAAAGGTCCTGATTTTCCGACCGGTGGCCAAATTTTCAACCAAAAAGAAATAATTCAAGCCTACTCCCAGGGCAAGGGCCCCATTTTAACCAGAGGGAAAGCGGAAGTTGTCGAGAAAGAGAAAACCGGCAGGCAACAGATTATCATCACCGAAATTCCTTTTCAGGTTCAAAAATCAGCCCTGGTGGAGCAATTTGCTAATTTAGTTCAAGAAAAAAGGATTGAGGGGATTAAAGACATCAGAGACGAATCAGATAAAGAAGGATTGAGAATTGTCATTGAGCTGCAGAAAGACGCCTATCCTCAGAAGATTTTAAACCGGCTCTATAAGTTTACCGACCTCCAAAGAAATTTTCACCTAAACCTCCTGGCTTTGGTAGACGGCATTCAGCCTCGGGTTTTAAATTTGGCAGACCTGTTAAATTATTTCATTGAGCATCGAAAAGAGGTAGTGACCCGCCGGACAAAATATGAATTGGAAAAAGCCAAAGAAAGAGCCCACATTTTAGAGGGTCTTCACAAGTGCTTAGCCAATATCGATGCTGTTATCAGAACTATCAAGAATTCAGCTAATCGAGACGAGGCTCAGAAGAATTTAGTGAAGCGCTTTAAATTAACTCAAATTCAAGCCAATGCTATTTTGGAAACTAAACTTTCAGCCCTAGCCAAGCTGGAAAGAAAAAAGATTGAAGACGAATTAAAGGAGATGATGGTTAAAATCAAAGAGCTTTCAGCTATTTTAAAAAGCCCTCAAAGAATCAAAGAAGTTATTAAAAAGGAATTGAAGGAGTTGAAAGAGAATTTTGGCGATGAAAGAAAAACCAAAGTTTATACTCAAAAGGTGGGCGAGATCGCTGAAGAAGATTTAATTCCGTCTGAAGAAACTATCATTACTCTAACCCAAGGCGGTTATATCAAAAGAATTAATCCTGCCACTTACAAGCTGCAAAAGAGAGGAGGAAAAGGAATTGCCGGAATGAAAACGGTCGGCGACGATGTAGTCGAACATTTTATAGATGCCAATACTCATGATTACCTTTTGTTTTTTACCGATTCAGGGAAAGTTTTTCGTACTCCGGTTTATGAAATCCCTGAAGGCACAAGAGTCGCCAAAGGTCGGGGTTTGCTCAATTTCCTGGAAATTGCTCCTGAAGAAAAAGTTTTGTCCATTT
Source organism: Parcubacteria group bacterium CG1_02_39_15 (assembly GCA_001872265.1). Classification (GTDB taxonomy): domain Bacteria; phylum Patescibacteriota; class Minisyncoccia; order Minisyncoccales; family Paceibacteraceae; genus Paceibacter. Next base: position 11,608 of record MNWE01000039.1, on the reverse strand, counting down.
TGGCTTTAGGCAAGGAAGACCAAGATTTAGGAACAAAATATCTGGCTATGGTCACTAAAAATGGTATAATTAAAAAAACCGCCCTAGAGGAATTTGAAAATGTCAGGAGGTCAGGATTAATTGCCATTTCGTTAAAAAGAGGAGATGCCTTAAAATGGGTAAGAAAAACAGCGGGCTTAGATGAGTTGATGCTGGTAACAAAAAAGGGTCAAGCCATCCGATTTAAGGAAAAAGAAATAAGGCCAATGGGCAGGTCCGCTAGCGGCGTTAAGGGAATTAGATTGAGAAAAGGAGATGAGGTGGTGGGGATGGACATAGTAAATGCAAAATGCAAAATGCAAAATGCAAAATTATTAGTGGTGACGGAAAATGGGTATGGGAAACGAACCGACCTCAAAGAATACAGATTACAGGGGAGGGGAGGTTCGGGAATTAAAACTGCGCAAGTTACTCCTAAAACCGGCAATTTAGTTGCCTCTCGGGTTTTAGGAGAGACCGGAGAAGAAGATTTAATTGTTATTTCCCAGCGGGCCCAAGTGATTAGAACAAAAATTTCTTCTATTCCTAAATTAAGCCGGGCTACCCAGGGCGTAAGGCTAATGCATTTAGGAGCAGGAGACAAGGTAGTTTCAGCTGCCTGCATCTAATTATATGGAGTTTCTTGATCCAGAAGAGGGTCTAAAACAATTAAGATTAAAAAAAGGTATGACAGCTGCCGACTTTGGTTCAGGGTCGGGCGGCTGGGCGATACCCTTGGCAAAAATACTGGAGGAGGGTAAGGTTTACGCCATAGATATTTTAGAAGAACCCTTATCCGCCTTAAAAAGCCGAGCCAGGCTGGAGAAAATTTTTAATGTTGAAATTATCCAATCAAATATTGAGGCAACGCGAGGTTCGAAACTTTCTGATTCTTCCTGCGATTTAGTTTTAATGACCAATCTTTTATTTGAGTGCGATAACAAAAAGATAGTTTTAGAAGAAGGCAAAAGAGTTTTGAAGCCTGGCGGAAAAATTTTAGTCGTCGATTGGCAAAAAGACAATCCTTTGACTTCGGAAGTAGAATGGGTTTCAATAGAAGAAGTGAAGAAGATAGCCAAAGAGCTTGGTTTTAAAATAGAAAAAGAGTTTGAGGCAGGTATTTACCACTGGGGCTTAATTTTGGTAAAATAACTTAACATGAGAAAAGGCTCAATTATATTTTTAATCTTAATTATTTTATTGGGCGGAGTAAAATTTGCTCAGGCTGTTTCTTGTGATCCTTGTGACGTTTCTGCTGAATGCGGGGCTGGCGAGGTTTGTATCGGAGGCGACCCCGGCACTCCATCGGTTAAGGAAGGCGTCTGCCAAAATCCGGATAATGTGGTTTTTTGCTCTCCGATCACCCATACCACCTTTGGCGGTTTAATTGATGCCATCGTTGATTTTATTTTTAATATTGCCGTGATTCTGGTTCCTTTAATGGTTATTATCGGCGCTTTCTACCTTTTAACTGCGGCTGGCGACCCAAAGAAAATTGCTACCGGCAAAACCGTCATTACCTCTACCCTGATCGGCCTTGCTATTATTCTGTTAGCCAAGGGTTTGATTGCCATTATTGAAGATGTTCTGGGAATAAAAATCGGCGGATAATAAACCAAGTATGAAAAAATTTTCCTGGGTTTTAGCTCTTTTTATCCTTATTGTAACGACAGTATTGCCGATAGCCGTTGGAGCTGAGACAGCAAAGTGTTGTAAGCTAGCAGCTGATTTGCGCTGGATAAGCGGGAAAATATACTCTGGAACGGTTTTTAGCGATGGTAATCCCGTAAATTGCACAGATGCTTCTCCTTGCAATTGCTCTGATAAGTCCAACTTCTCTAGCGGTTGCTACTTGAGCAAAGGCAAAACGGTTGGTCCAGAAAAAACAGCCATAACCTGCGACGACGGAAACCCCCCTTATTATAAAACCGACGCGCAAGGCATGATTTGCTTGTTGAACGGGATAAAGATGGTCACCAATTGGTTTTCGACTATTGTTATGGCCTTAGCTATCGCCTTTATTGCCCTGGGAGGATTCAATATTATCACGGCTGGCGGAACGCCAGATAAAGTAACGACTGGTAAAAACTACATCGTTTTTGCTTTAATCGCCTTTTTCATTTCTGCTTTATCCAAAATCGTTCCTTCAATTATTGTTACCCTAATGGGTTTATCAAAATAAAAAAAGGTCGGCTCAAAGTTTTAAAAAGATAATCAACAATGAAAAAATTATTAATTGCCTTAGTCTTGGTTAGTTTTCTTGGCTTGATGATAGCTCCCGTTGTGGCTTTGGCTGCTGCCCCGCCTGCAGAAGTTACTAAATGCAAGATGCGTCATGACCTGACTGGTTCAAGCTGGACCGATGCTGGTTTTACTTGTCCTGCCAAAGGCAGCGATTGTGAGTTTACCAGTCCTACCAACACCTGCGGAAGTTGTTGTGTATTAGACACGATTTACACCGTAACAGATTGGATATTCATTATTGTCATAGCCATCTCTGCTATAATGATTATTATGGGTGCCTTTAACATCATTACGGCTGGTGGAACCCCAGAGAAGGTCAGTACTGGCAGAAGTTACATTATCTATGCCATTGTAGGGTTAATTGTTGCCCTTTTAGCCAAGGCTATTCCGGCGATTGCTCGCTCAATTTTAGGAATGTAAGAAAATTAGGTTTTAATGTCCGAAATCAAATCAACCCCGGGGAGGTCGGGGTTGATTTTTGTTTTAAATAAGATAAAATTACCTCAGGCGGACGTGGTGAAATTGGCAGACACGTAGGACTTAGGATCCTATGCCGTAAGGCTTGTGGGTTCGACTCCCACCGTCCGCACTTTATAGTCTCACTTTTATCCTTCTCTTTTTCTCTCTTAAAATTTTAGGGATCCTAATGGTTAAAATCCCGTCTTTCATTGAGGCCTCGGCTCGATCGGGATCCACTTCAACCGGCAATATCACTTCTCTGGAAAAAGGCCCCCAATAGCATTCTTGAGTAAAATAATCTCCCGTTTCTTCAAAAGGTTTTTGGCGGACTCCTCTTACGGTAAGGATGTCTCTTTCTAAAGTAATATCCAAATCCTCTGGTTTTACTCCGGCAATGGCTGATTGGATAACTAAATCAGTTTCTGTTTGATAAACATCAATTGCTAACTCTCCCTCTGCTTCAAACCACTTTTCCTTATCCTCTAAAGCTGCCTCCTTCGCCGAAGTAGCTACGGAGGCCGAGTCAGCGGCGGCGGGCTTTTCAACCTCTTCTGGAGCTGGAGTTTGTTCTAGTTCTGGCTTTGGTTCCGGTTCTGTTTCCGGTTCTTCTTCAAGAACCGGCTGGTTGATAGTGATTTTTTCTTCTGGCCCTACCGAAGCTTTTTGGCGAGAGGCAATTCTAACTCTTTTTCTCTTTGCCTGCCCCGTAGGAAGCCGAAGGCTTTCCTTCGGGGGTTTTTCCTCCGTTTCCTTCGTTTCCTCTATCGGACCTTCAATCCCCATGCCCTTTTTTAATTTTTCGAAAAATGATCCTGCCATGTTATTATATTTTACCCAGTAGAGCAACTTCGGCTCGCCTTGCGAAGAAGATGTCTTACTGGGTTTTACAAACCCCTTTTATTTTTTTCAACTTTTTAAAGCCAAAAGAAACAAAAAAAGCTAAAGAAACAATAATAGAAGCCGGAATTAATACTTTTAAAATTCCCTCTGCTTCCATTATAGAAAAATTATAAAGACCATGCAAGAAAATACTTATCCCCAGTCCCAAGATAAGCAAACCTGTTCTCTTTTTTGTTTCAAAAAAGGACAAGGCCATAAAATAGCCAATCATTCCCGAGCATAAGGCATGTAAAAAAGTTGCCCCAACAAACCTGAGGGCGCTAATTGAAAAAACCTGACCGAGCAAAAAAGTCGGTCCCAGGGGAAATAAAATTAAAATATTTTCCAAGGCAGCAAAGCCAAGAGCGGCAATTATCATATAAAGCATAATATCTAAGGGCTCATCAAATTCAGAGCTATTTAATACCTTTCCCCTCACAACCAAGTATTTTAAAACCTCTTCTACTAAAGCCACTCCGATAAAGATATTTAAAATAGTAATTAAAGCTGGAGACAGGGGTAATTTCTCAAACTCTTGGAAGATGCCCACCTCCAAAAAAACCGCTGGCAGAGCAGCCAGAAGCCCATAAAGAAAAATCTTTAAAACCATTCGGTTTGATTCAGGATGTTGGTCTTTCCTCAAATAAAATAAAAGCCAGATTATACTGGGAGCTAAACCAAAGAAAATGTAAAAAGGGTAAGACATCTTATTTTGGCCATTCCTCGACCATCAAACACTTCTTTTTATTTTTTATTGGGAGTTGTTGATAGATTTCTTCGGTAACGAAAGGAATGAAAGGATGCAAAAGCTTCAAAGAATTTAGTAATACATATAATAGTATTTTTTGAGTATTTTCTTTTTCGGTTTTTGATTTTGAGCTTTGGATTTTGGATTTTTCTACGTATATATCACAGAAATCATGCCAGAAAAAACCATAAAGCCGCCTCGAGGCCTGACCGAACCGAAACCCCTCCAAATCTTTATTCACTGCCTTAATTGTTTTATCTAAAGCTTTAAGAATTCTCTTATCCGCCACCGTCAGTTTGGAATTTGTAAATTGGAATTTGTTTGGAATTTGTAATTTGGAATTTGAGATTTGCAACAAAACAAACCTTGTGGCATTCCATACTTTATTACAGAATTTCCTTCCCATTACAATATTGTCTTCGACAAACTTAATGTCTTGTCCTCCCATAATTTGCCAGGCTATTCCGAAACGAGTGGCATCGGCTCCGTACTTGTCGCAAAGAATTAAAGGGTCAAGCCCCGTCCCTAAAGATTTTGACATTCTCTTTCCTTCTTTGGTCAAAACTGTGGCATGAATATAGACATTTTTAAAGGGCGGCTTTTTCATAAATTCCATTCCAGAAAATATCATTCTAGTCACCCAAAGATTAATAATATCTCGAGCCGTACTTAAAACATCAGTTGGATAAAAGGCTTTTAAATCTTTAGTTTGTTTTGGCCATCCTAAAGTGGCAAAAGGCCAAAGTGCTGAAGAAAACCAAGTGTCCAAAACATCATCTACTCCCTTGAGGGGAATTTTGTGTCCCCACCAAATCTGCCGGGAGATGCACCAGTCTTGGATATTTTTTAACCAATCAAAATAAACTTTCTCCCAACGTTTAGGTTGGAATCTTACCTTTTCCGATTTCACCATCTCAATTGCCGTTTTGGCGAGTTCCCCCATTTTTAAAAACCACTGCTCAGAAGGAATTAATTCTAAAGTAGTGCCGCATCTATAACACTTGGGAATCTGATGTAAATATTCTTCAGTTTTTTCCAAAAGTCCAAGTTTTTTTAAATCTTCTACTATTTTTTGACGAGCCTCAAAAACTCTCATACCTTGATAGGGAAGGGGAGCCTCTTTTGTTATTTTTCCTTGCTCATCTATCACTTGAATCATTGGCAAGCCATGTCTCAAAGAAATTTGGTAATCATTTAAGTCATGAGCCGGCGTAATCTTTACTGCTCCCGTTCCAAACTCGGGATCTACCAGCCTATCAGCGATGATGGGGAGTTTGCGATCAACCAAGGGGAGGACTGCTGTTTTCCCGACTAAGTTTTTATATCTTTTATCTTTGGGATTTACTGCCACGGCCCTGTCTCCCAATATTGTCTCCGGTCTGGTAGTAGCCACCGTAATAAAGTTTGAAATTTGGAATTTGGAATATGGAATTTGTTTGGAATTTGGTGCTTGGGATTTGGAATTTTTAACTACGGGATATTTAATATACCACAAATTTCCTTTCTCCTCTTTGTATTCAATTTCCAAATCAGACAACGAAGTTTGGCATCTCGGGCACCAATTGACCACCCGCTTTCCTTTGTAAATCCAACCCTTATCATAGTAATGCTGAAAAGCGGCTTCTACTGCCCGAACATAATCTTTATCCATAGTGAAGCGAGTCCTCGACCAATCGCAAGAGCACCCCATTTTTTTAAGTTGGTCTAAAATAATATCTCCATATTTTTCTTTCCACTGCCAAACTCTTTTAATAAACTCCTCCCTGCCCAAATCAAAGCGAGTTTTCCCTTCTTTTTTTAGTTCTTTTTCTACAACGTTTTGGGTGGCAATGCCGGCGTGGTCAGTTCCCGGCAGCCAAAGAGTTTTGTATCCCTGCATTCTCCGCCAACGGATAAGAATGTCCTGACAAGTAGCGTTTAAAGCGTGGCCCATATGTAAAAAGCCCGTAATGTTTGGCGGCGGGATCACGATGGTGTATGTTTTTTTTCTTTTGCCCGGCAGTTTGTCTGGATTTAAAAAACCGCTCTTTTCCCAGAGAGTATAAATCCTTCCTTCAACTTTTTGCGGCTCGTAGGCTTTGGAAAGCTCCATACGCTTTTATTCTAACCTTAAATTAGCTTTAGCTTCAATACGTTCTAAATTTTCCCTTTGAGCTTTTTTGCGATGGTAATAACCGGTTATTGCCGTCATGACGGCGTTGTCAGTGCAAAACTTAGAATCTGGAATATAGAAATATGGGGCGGTGGGTAGGTTGTAGTCTTTTTTGATTTTTGCCTTGAATTGCTTACGCAATTCCTCATTGGCGGCGACGCCACCACCTAAAATTATTGCTTTTGCCTTAAAATCCTTAGCCGCCCTCAAAGTTTTTTTAATAAGAACATCAATTACTGCTTGTTGAGCTTCAGCTGCTATTGCTCCAATGTATTCTTTAGATTTTCTAATTTTTGGAGGGCGGCTTTTGAAATCGTACAAAACAGCTGTTTTTAAGCCAGAAAAACTAAAGTCATAATTTTTTTGATAAATCATCGGCCTCGGCAAGCAAATTTGGAATTTGGAATTTGGAATTTGGGATTTCCATTGCGCAGCTTGCTGCGCAATGGCTGGTCCTCCAGGATAGCCCAAACCCAAGATTCGAGCTGTTTTGTCAAAACATTCGCCAGCCGCGTCGTCTCTTGTTTCGCCTAAAATGCGATATTTTCCAATACCCTGCATCAAAATCAGCTGAGTATGTCCTCCTGAAACTACCAGACACACCGCCGGCAAAAATTTTTTGTAATTTGTAATTTGGAATTTGGAATTTCCGCCAACAAAGTTGGCGAGAATATGCGCTTCGATGTGATTGGCTGGGATTAGGGGTACTTTAAGTTTTTTAGCTAGCTCAATTGCAAAATTCACCCCTACCCAAAGGCAGGGTTCCAGCCCCGGCCCCACCGTTACGGCAATTAAATCAACCCTTCGACTATCGCTCAGGGCAAGTTTGGCTTCTTTTAAGACTGTTTTCAATACAATTGGCAGATTGCGTTGGTGCTCTCTTTTGGCCAAGCTTGGGTAGACCCCACCCCATTTTTTGTGGATTTCCACCTGGGAAGAAACCACATTTGAAAGAATTTCAAAACTTTTGGAAGGCGAAGAGGACTTTGTCCTCTTCTTCACCTTCGTTTCCATAAATGGAAACTCGGTTTTTGGTTTTTGGATTTTGGATTTCAATATCGCTACGCAGGTATCGTCGCAGCTTGTTTCAATAGCTAAAATAACCATAGAATTATTTTAGCATTTTTTCTTGCCCCGTAATACAACTTCCAGTATTTTTCAAACAAAAGCGCCGCAGGCGCCTGGAAGTTGATATACGGGGCTTGCTTTTTTTCAATTACACGAGCGTTAGCGAAGTGTGAAGAAGAAAACTTGTTTTCTTCGCCCTATTGTAATAAGGTAAGATATAATTGAATGAACTTGCCGCCATCGTCTAACGGATAGGACGCGGCCCTTTCACGGCCGCAATCGGAGTTCGATTCTCCGTGGCGGCGTATGCATCCCAAACGCCAAGAAGCTTTTAAATTACGTCTAGCTGGTAAAAGCTATAGCGAAATAGCAAAAACTTTGGATGTCTCTAAGGGTTCACTTAGTTTATGGTTTAAAAGTCTAAAACTGCCGAGAACTGCACAGAAACTTCTTGAAGAAAAAATGAGATTTGCTCGAGAGCACGGTTTATTCGAAAATAATCGACGTCGGACACAAGCCATTAAAGTTGAAAATCAAAGAATCAGACAAACCTCCGCAGCTGGAATCAATCCTTTGTCGGAATACGAATTACTATTGGTGGGAGCTGCCCCATACTGGGCAGAAGGGTATAATCGACAAGATAAGGTTGTAAGCCCATGTATTAGCTTTGGTAATTCTAATCCAGACATGGTAGTTTTATTCCTCCATTTCTTGCGAGAAGTTATACGGACCCCGGAAGAAAAACTACGCCCATTTGTTCAGATTCATCACAATATCGATGCAGGATCAGCCGTTAAATTCTGGGCTAAAATTTGCGACATCCCCAAAGAGCATTTTCGGGTTACTCATCAAACAAGCAGGGCGAGCAGGGGAAAGCGTCCTTATAATTCACTTCCCTACGGGACACTGAAGTTAAATGTTGTTGGTCGGCAGTATTTTTTTAGAATTAAAGGCTGGATTGACGGATTAATAAAACAAGCAGCTTAAATTTGGCCGCATGTCAATCGATTATATTAACCTCTCCAGAGCTCAGGATATTAAAAATCCTAAAGAGAGAATCCTGTATCGTTTTTTTGAGACCATTCCAGCCATCTTTTCTTTGGGAACCCTAGGCCTTGTTTTTCTTCTTTCTTGGCTAGCACCAGCAGTGATAGCCGTTTTTATTATCATCTTTGATCTGTATTGGTTTCTAAAAATTACCTACTTAGCCTGCCATCAAGTCGTGAGTTACAGGCAAATGAAAAGAAATCTTAATACCAATTGGCAAGAAAAGCTTAACCGACTGCCGGGGAAAAACTGGCGGGATATTTATCATTTAGTAATTCTCCCGATGTACAAAGAAGGGATAGAAATAGTCAGGCCAACCTGCCAATCTTTAGCCGAGGCCGATTATCCTAAAGATAAAATAATTGTGGTGTTGGCCACGGAGGAAAGGGCGGGCTTGACCAGCCAAAAAACAGCCCAATTAATCCAAAAAGAATTTAGCCAAACATTTTTTCGCTTTTTAGTAACTTGTCACCCTCAAGATATTGCGGGCGAGGTAGCTGGCAAGGGTTCAAATGAGGCCTGGGCGGTAGAGCAGGCAAAAGGAGAAATTATTGACCGATTATCCATTCCCCAAGAAAACGTCATTGTTTCCGGTTTTGATATTGATACCAAGCCCGGCCCCCAATATTTTAGTTGCCTAACCTGGCACTATTTAACCGCTGAAAATCCCTTGAGGGCCAGCTATCAACCAATCCCAGTTTATAATAATAACATCTGGGACGCTCCCAGTTTTTCGCGGGTGATTTCCACTTCCGGCACTTTCTGGCAAATGATGCAGCAAGAAAGGCCAGAACAATTAGTTACTTATTCAGCCCATTCCATGCCCCTTAAAGCATTTGTGGAAGTTGACTATCCGCGAAATATTGTAGCTGATGATTCCCATATTTTTTGGAAGGCTTTCCTTTACTACGATGGTCGCTACCGGGTCGTTCCACTCCACTACCCGGTTTCCATGGACGCCGTAATGGCTAAGACTCTTTTTAGAACAGCCGTTAACCAATATCGGCAGCAAAGGAGATGGGCCTGGGGATGCGTGGAAATCCCTTATATTCTTTACGGCTTTTTAAAAAACAAAAAAATCCCTCTTTGGGATAAAATTCGTCACTCTTTTATTGTTCTTGAAGGATTTTGGTCTTGGGGGACGGTTGCCCTGCTTATTTTCTTTTTGGGCTGGTTGCCTTTAGTGTTGGGAGGCGAAAACTTTAATATCAGCCTGCTTTCCTACAACCTCCCCAAAATTACAAGCTACATTATGACGGCAGCCATGATTGGCATGATAGTTTCAGCCGCTATTAGCATGCTGCTTTTGCCGCCAAGACCCGTTCGTTGCCCTCGCTGGAAAAATCTTTCTATGCTTTTGCAATGGCTGCTTTTACCCATTACCCTTATTCTTTTTGGCACCCTCCCGGCTTTAGACGCTCAAATTAGATTATTGCTGGGCAAACACTTGGGTTTTTGGGTAACAGAAAAAACAAGAAAATCCTAAAATTACTCAAGGTGGACTCTTTGTCGTAACCCCTCGGCTTCTTTTTTAAGGAGGGGATATTTTTTTAATTCTGGATCTTTTTCCAAGATTTCTTTTGCGGCATTTCTGGTTTTCTCAACTAGCTCAATGTCTTTTAAGGAGGCCATAACAAAATCGGGGATTCCCCATTGCCTTTGGCCGGTTAAGTCTCCAGGCCCCCTCAATCTTAAATCCTTTTCCGCCAATTCAAATCCGTCTTGCGAGGCTACCATTGATTTTAATCTTGGATTACTTTGGAATGCGCTAAAAAGAAAACAGAAAGACTGGAGCTCTCCTCTTCCTACTCTTCCCCTGAGTTGATGCAACTGGGCCAAGCCGAACTTATCAGCTCCCTCAATCATCATTATGGTCGCATTCGGGAAATCAATGCCTACCTCTATTACTGAAGTGGAAACCAAAATGTTTGTTTTCTTGTTTCTGAAACTCTTTAAAACTTTTTCTTTTTCATCAACTTTCATTTTTCCGTGGAGCATTCCGACCCGTAAGTCGGGGAATATCTCTTTTGACAACTTTTCGTATTCTTTTTTAACGGCTTTCACTTCCGCCCACCCCCCACCACTTTCTCTTTTATTGACATAGTTAAATTCATTTCTCTGAAAAGTGGTGGGGGGCTCTATCCTTGGGCAAATGACAAAAGCCTGCCTTCCCGATTTAACCTCCTGCCTTATGAAATCATAAGCCGCTTTTCTTTTTTCCGGCGGAACAATTCTGGTAAGTATTTTTTTTCTGCCCCTGGGCAATTCTTTTATCAAAGACAAATCCAAATCTCCGTAAATGGTCAGAGCCAATGTTCGAGGAATAGGGGTGGCCGACATCGAGAGAAGATGAGGTAAAAACTTCTGTTTTCGGCAAAGCTTTGCCCTTTGTTTTATTCCAAACCTGTGTTGCTCGTCGATTATTACCAATCCCAGGCTCTTGAACTCCAATTTTTCCCGGACTAAAGCATGGGTGCCTATTAAGATATCGATTTTTCCGTTTTTTGTTTTTTCCAAAAGCTCGCTTCTCTTAATTTTTTTTCCACGGAAAATATTTTCTTTTCCGGTAATTAATCCGATGTTTAATTTAAAGCCCTTTAACAAATCGCTTACTGTTTTATAATGCTGTTTAGTTAAAATCTCGGTTGGCGCCATAAAGGCAACCTGAAAGCCTGCCTTAGCCGTGCTTAGAGCCGCCATCACCGCCACCAGGGTTTTTCCCGAACCTACGTCCCCGTCCAAAAGGCGATTCATTGGTCTTGGTTTCTCTAAATCTTTTAAGATTTGCCAGGCA
>MNWE01000039.1:0-169 GCA_001872265.1 Parcubacteria group bacterium CG1_02_39_15 | reverse complement strand
GGAAGCAGGCCCACGAATTTTTTAACGATATCCAAATTGATGGGAACGGTTACGGTTTTTTCCCGGGCCAGATTCATTTTTTCCCTCAAAATTATCAGAGAAAGATTTAAAAGTTCTTCAAAAACAAATCTTTTTTTTGCCGCTTCCGCCTGGGCCAGGGAATCCGGAA
>MNWE01000037.1 GCA_001872265.1 Parcubacteria group bacterium CG1_02_39_15 | reverse complement strand
TGAGGTTGCGAGTTCGAGTCTCGTCGCCCCCGCAAAAGGAGGGAGAAAAACCTTCCTTTTTGTATAAGGGAGGTCAAAGTACCTTCCCAACAGAATAATGAGAGGAGGTGATACAATTGCAGTTAAAATACTGTAAATCTTGTCACACAAACTACGGCCCGCATCTTAAAGATTGCCCGCACTGCGGGCACAGAAAATTCAAGATGCGTAACATTGATTTTTGGCCAAGGTTGAGTTGGTTTTCCCGAATTATAAAACAGTTGCAAAATCTTTTACGCAATGGAAAGGAGGTGATGCAAAATGCCAGGTCCTTTTGTATTAACCAAAGACTTAATTGATAAAATGGCCAGAGAGGCAGCGAAGCGAGTGAATAAACCAGGTGATGATGCGGAATACAACGAAATAAGGGCCGAGAGAATTTTAGACGGCATTAGCCCCGAGGAACTAATTGTTCGAGGAGTTGTCGCCTCTTTAAAAAGAGGTGAAGGAGGTAAAAGTTGAAAATCAGCGAGCTTCCAACAGGGCAGTGTTCTGTGATTCTTGCGTTCACCAACGGAGAGAAAAGAAGGGTGAGCGGAAAGATAACCGAGAAGAGAGGGATAAAATACCTTATTGCCCGACAATCGCCGAAAAAATCTTTTGGCCCAGGCACTCAAGTGCTCTGGAACAGAAATGAAACAAAAAAGGGAGGAACGAAATGACAAGAGTTTTTTCTGAACTAATCAATGCAAGATGGGATGAGAAAAAATCTGTCTGCGTCGGCTTGGACAGCGAACGGGGAAAGATTCCATCTGCGTCCGTCAAAGATACAGACGAAGAAACGTTGGTTTATTTCAATTCGGCCATTGTTGACGCTACTTGCGATCTGGTCTGCGCCTACAAGCCCAACTGGGCTTTCTACCTGGCGTTGGGATTGCCGGGGCTTTCAGCTTTAGTTAAGACGGTAGCCTATGCTAATAAGCGAGCACCTGGAGTACCGGTTATCGGCGACACAAAAGTGGCCGACATCGGCAACACCAACAACGGTTATGTTAAAGCCGCCTTCGAGGTTTTTGGTTTTGACGCCATAACCTTACATCCTTATCTGGGCGGAGAGGCATTACAGCCGTTTCTATCTCGACCAGACAAAGGGTTCTTTGTTCTTTCTCGGACATCAAACCCGGGAGCTGGTGAGTTCCAGGATATTCGCGATGACGGTGACTGTATTCCGTTTTTCATGCGTGTAGCCAAAGCGGTAGTGGAATGGAATAAACTCGGGAATTGCGGTATCGTAGTCGGCGCCACTTATCCTGAAGAATTGAAAGATATTCGTCAAGAAGTTGGCAACTTGCCGATTCTTATTCCTGGCCTTGGTGCTCAGGGCGGTGAAGTCGAGCCAGCAGTAAAGTATGGCATGAGTGAAAGGAAGAAAGACGCCATCTATAATTCTGCCCGAGCGATCATCTTTGGTTCCAGCGGTTCTGACTTCGCTGAAGTGGCTCGTCAAAAGACCATTGAGCTCCACGAGATGATTAACCAGTACCGGCAGGTGGAAAGATGAAACGAGGAATAAACGGAAAGAGAGCGCGTGCTCGCCTGCGGCGAGCGCGCCGCAACAAAAACCCAAGCAAGGAGGTGAACGATGCTAAAGATCGTAGGAATGGATAAAGACCAATTACTTGGTCTTCATCCAGACAGTCTTATGAGGCCTGGCAATATCCAGTTATTAAGCGAGGAAGAGGTTATCTACATTGCCGAAACTCTGGGCGCATTCTGGGCTTATGATTACGAGGCTGCAAAAAAAGGAAAAGTAGGAATGCATGCCATCTTAAAGTCAGAGTGGCACAGCGACGGTTTCTTCATATCCCGGATTCTTCTCGAACTTCTCAACATAAGAACGATAATGGCTGATCAGCAGGTCTTGCGCTTTAACCAATTGGGAATACCCAAACCCAACTGGGTGGCGGGCATCCCGGATGGCGCTAGTCAGCTTGGTCAAGAAGTCGCCAAAATAATGGACGTGAAGAATGCTGAGATGCGAAAAGAAGACGGCCGGATAGTAATGGTGAGCACCATCGCGCCCGACGAAACGTTGCTTTTAGACGAAGACTTTTGCACCAAAGGTACTGGTTTTAAGGAGGCGGTTGCCGATATCTTATCAAGGCAGCCTAAAGTGAAAATTCTGCCCTTGGAGCTGGTCATCATCAACCGTGGCGGCTTAACGGCGATAGCTATAGAAGGAGTGGGCGAGTTCCAAGTCGTGGCGGTTGCTAACCACCGAGTGAATGATTGGCCTCCACCAGAATGTCCGCTTTGCAAGATGGGATCCAAGCCCATCAAACCGAAGGCTACAGATGAGAACTGGCGTTTGATTACGACCTCTCAACAGTAGTTGAGGGTTTAGCACTGTAAACAAAATTGTAACAGCCCGAAGGGTTTATCCTCCCGGGCTGTTTTATGTTGATTTGCAAAATCAATCAGTTATAATAAGGTCAGATGTAAAAGGGGAGGGATAGCACCTTCCCAATTTTTTATAGAGAGGAGGAATGAGAAATGATTGAGTTGAGTAATGGTCATCGTCTCGAGTTTGTAGCCGCCTCGGGCTCTTTAGCTTTCGATGGCCGGGGTTGGCCGTGGGAATGGCCACTTCGCTGGGTCGGTTTGTTGGATCCCCACCTCTTTACTATTGTCGTTAAGACTTTATTTCCTGATCAGTGGAAGGGAAATCTTCGTTGGTCTCATCCTTGGGATGTAGTAAAATTCATCTCCCAAGAAGGCAATGAAATTAATCCCTTAATGGCGCTGGCAATACCTCGTTTAATCGGCGGAGCAATTAATGCCATCGGTTTAACGAATTCAGGATTTGATAGTTGGTTAGAAAGGGATCATCCAATTATCTGTCGTTGCGAATATAAGGTGGTAGTTTCTATCACTGAACCTGACGGTAGAATCAAAGGTTGTCTGGAAATAGTTAAAAGACTGAACGATTTGAAGAACGTGGTGGGGGTTGAATACAATGCTTCCTGTCCGAATATCGACCCCACGCTTTTAGAAAACGCTAATATGGTAATAGAAAACTGTTATGCTATTAAAGAAGTTACTGCACTTCCAGTCTTATTGAAACTAAGTTTTGTCCAACCATATCTTCAAATCGCCAGAAGGTTAGAAGGTATTATTGAAGCGATTAGTATAAATAGCGTTCCTTGGAAAGTTGTGTTCGGAGATAAACCCTCACCTCTGGCAAAATATGGCGGGGGCGGCGTCTCGGGAAGAGTTGCCCAGCCCTTTACTTGGAAGATAGTGTCGGAGCTATTTCGAGGAGCAAATGTTCCCGTAATTGGACCAAGTATCTGGGAATACGACGATATCCGACGGCTTAAAATGCTTGGTGCTTCTGCTTATCATTTCGGAACCATTTTCTTGCCTTATCCTTGGAAACCAACTGGCTACGTTAAAAGATGGAGGAGAGGACAATGAGTGACAGAATAACATTGCGCCGTTTTGACGACATGCATTGCCACTTTAGGATTGGGCCCATTATGATTGACGTGGTGCCTTTTACAGCGCGCTATGCCGGTCGGGCAACAGTAATGCCGAACACGCGGCCCCGGGCAATTCTGACTGGAAAAGACGTTATATGGTATCGCGATCATCTCTTGCGGTTGCTCAATGGCATGAAGCTGGCCGGTATGTCCGTGCTTGAACCTCTTATGACAATTGAAATAAGGGATAATACAACGCCCAAAATGATTGTTGAAGCCAAGCGGGCGGGAGCGATTGCCGGTAAAGTATATCCCTTGGGCGTCACAACGAATTCAGACGAAGGGCTGCGCGATTTTTCTGGCAAGAAAATTTTAGAGACATTTAGAGCAATGCAGGATGTCGGCATGCTGCTGCTTTTGCACGGAGAGATAGACCAGGAACGAACGCTCGTTACAAAACGAGAGGAGGCATTTCTCCCGACGCTTCTATGGCTTGCCGAAAGATTTCTTGACCTTAAGATTGTTCTTGAGCACGTTTCGACAAGAAGTGGAGTCCAGACAGTGGAGCGGCTTGGAAAGAATGTCGCCGCGACCATTACCGTCCACCATCTTTGTTTAACCTTGAACGATATTATTGGCTACGGAGTGCAGCCGCACAATGCCTGCAATCCAATGCCGAAAGATTTCGAAGATAGGGATGTGCTCATCCAGGCGGCGACAAGCGGCAATGCAAAATTCTTTCTTGGGTCGGACACAGCTCCTCATCTGCGCGAAAAGAAAGAGTGCGCCAAGGGAGCTTGCGGAGTATTTACTGCGCCCGTACTTCCAGCGGTTCTGGCCGAAGTTTTTGAGCGGGCCGGGAAGCTTGACCGGCTTGAGGATTTTACCTCGCGTTTCGGCGCCGAATTTTACGGCCTTCCGCTCAATGAAGGCACTATTACCCTCGTCAAAAAAGAATGGATAGTGCCCGAGCAAATTGGTGGCGTTGTGCCGTTTCGAGCTGGAACAAAACTTCGTTGGCAGTTATTGAGAGAAGAATGAAGTATTTTATGAGCCGTTGAATCTAGAAGATTCAGCGGCTCTTTATCCATTTATTCCACTTCATTATCTATGCCATGGTATAATAAATTAAGTAAGATTGAATATCCAAAGCTTCACTTTATCCACAACCCTTGGGGTTGCTTTTAGGTTAAAATTAAGGTAAAATAAAAGAACAAACATGCCGAAAATAAACCTGAAATTGCTGAAAAAACAGGCCCAGCGAGAAATAAACAGGGCAGGGGATTTAAAATTTTTGAACGAGATCTTCAAAAAGTATTTAGGGAAGCGAGGTGAGCTTACCTTGGTTTTGCGTTCTTTGGAAAGGATGCCCAAAGCAAAAAGAGCGAAAGTGGGCAAAGAAGCAAACGAATTAAAAACCTTTTTGAGAGAAAAATTTGAGCAAAAGAAATTCTCCTTCGCTAAAGCCACGGAGGACAAAGAAGAATGGATTGACGTTACTCGGCCTGGCAAGAAGCTGGTAGTTGGCCATCTGCACCCTTTAACCCAGGTTAAAAGAAAAGTTGAGGAGATTTTTCAAGCCATGGGCTTTTCTGTGGTGGAGGGGCCGGAAGCAGAAAATGAATGGTATAATTTCGATGCTTTAAACATTCCCAAAGACCATCCTGCCCGGGATATGTGGGACACTTTTTATCTCAAAGACGGCCTGCTTTTGCGGACCCACACCACGCCGGTTGATGCCAGATATATGGAAAAAAATAACCCGCCTTTGAGAATCATTACCATTGGCCGTTGCTTCCGCCACGAAGCTACCGATGCCTCCCACGAAAGCAACTTTTATCAAATAGATGGCTTAATGGCGGGCAAAGATATCAGCGTGGCTAATTTTAAAGCAATAATTCAAGAATTTTTCCAAAGATTTTTTGAGAAGCCGGTCGAAATTAGAATGCGGCCGAGTTATTTCCCATTTACTGAACCTTCTTTTGAAGTTGATATGACCTGTTTGGTTTGCGGGGGAAAGGGCTGTTCGGCCTGCCAGCAAACTGGCTGGATGGAAATGATGGGAGCAGGGATGATGCACCCCAACGTGTTTAAAAATTCAGGTCTTAATCCTAAGAACTGGCAAGGTTTTGCTTTCGGGATGGGCCTTGATAGATTGACTATGATGAAGTATAAAATCAACGATATCCGCCTGTTGTATTCAGGCGATTTAAGATTTTTAAAACAATTTTAATGGTTTTTTCATATAATTGGCTACAATCTTTTTTTAGAAAAAGGCTGCCTGCGCCAGAGAAACTGGCTGAGCTTTTGGAACTTTGCGCTTTTGAAGTGGAAGAGGTAAAAAGAGTAGGAGGGGATTGGCTTTTAGATATTGATGTTTTGCCAAACCGGGCGCCAGACTGTTTTTCGCATTTGGGGATAGCAAGGGAGTGCGCGGCACTCACAAATTCTCCCATTAGAAAACCTTCGGTTTCTAACGGGGCAGGCAAATTCCAGACGAGAGATTTTGTTTCAGTTGAGGTCAGAGATAAAGACGCTTGTCCGCGATATACGGCTAAGGTAGTTACCGATGTTAAAGTTGCTCCTTCGCCAAAATGGTTGAAGGCAAGATTAAAATCCTGCGGTTTAAGGTCAATCAACAATGTTGTTGATATTGCTAATTACGTAATGCTGGAGACTGGTCAGCCCCTACACGCTTTCGACAGCGGAAAGCTTGCCGGGAACAAGATTATTGTCAGATTTGCCAAACATAACGAAAAGATAGTCACTTTAGATGAAGAAAAATACGACTTAGATGAGGATATTTTAGTTATTGCCGATGCCAGATCTCCTGTAGCTATTGCCGGAATAAAAGGAGGAAAATTGCCTGAGATAGACAAAAAAACCAAGGTCGTTGTTTTAGAGTCAGCCAGCTTTAATCCTAGGATTATTCGTAAAGGCTCTAGGAAAATTAATTTAAAAACCGACGCTTCTTGGCGTTTTGAACACGGCATCGATCCTAATCTAACCGAATTTGCCATTAATCGGGCTGCTTTCTTAATTCAAAAATTGGCTAAGGGGAAAGTAGCTAAAGGTTTAATCGATGCCTATCCAAACAAAGTTTTGCCCAAAAGAATTAAATTAGATTTAGATTATACCGAAAGATTGTTGGGCATTAAAATTCCCAAAAGAGAAGTGATAGAGATCCTTAAAAGTTTAGAATTCAAGATTCTAAATTCTAAATTCAATATTCTAACAATAGAGGTCCCCACATTTAGGCTGGACCTTACTATACCCGAAGATTTAATTGAAGAAGTTGGAAGAATCTACGGCTACCAGAATATCAGGGCTGTCTTCCCGACGGTTTCTTTGATACCGCCAAAAAAGAATTTTAGCGTCTTCTGGGAAGAATTGACTAAGAACATTTTAAAAGAAGCAGGATTTACCGAAGTTTATAATTATTCATACGTTAGCGAAGAGCAAATCGCCATTTATCAGTCAAATCAGCATAAGTCGGCGGTTATAGAATTGGAAAATCCGATGTCAACCGAACAAAGATATCTTAGGCCGAGTTTGATTCTCAATTTACTCAACAATATTCAAAGAAATCAGCGATATACCGACGAAATTAAAATTTTTGAATTGGGCAAAATATTTAGAAAAACAAAAAATGTGGAGGAGGCGAAGCAATTAACCGCTGCAATTCTTGGTGATGAATTTTATCAACTGAAAGGAATGGTTGATTTATTGCTTCAAAAATTAGGCATCAGCAATGTTTGGTACGACTCTTATCAGTCCACACCCGAAGACTCAAAAATTTCTATGTGGCATCCTAAAAAATGCGCCGAAATTAAAGTTGACCACGAAGAGATCGGCTTTTTGGGAGAGATTTCTCCTAAAATTATTGACCACTTTAAAATTGACAACCGGGTAGTTGTTTTTGATATTGATTTTGAGAAATTACAAAAGCTTTGTTCAGAAGAAACAATTTACCAACCCATTTCCAAATATCCGGCGGCTGTCAGAGACCTGGCAGTTTTAGTGCCGCGAGGAACTAAAGTAGAGGAGGTGTTGAATAAAATTGAAGTGGCTGGCGGAAAACTAATTCGGGATGTTGACCTCTTTGATGTTTACGAAGGTGAGGAGCTGCCCGAAGGAAAAAAGAATTTAGCCTTCCATATTATTTATCAAGCAGAGAATAGAACTCTTGCTTCACAAGAGGTTGACGAGATTCAAAATAAAATAGTTAAAACTCTGGAACAAAATCCAGAGTGGGAAGTTAGAAAATAAAATATTCTTCGATGGCCAAAAGATCAGCAACAAAAAACAGAAAAAAGGAATCAAATTACGAAGCAAAGGACATTTATGTTCTTGAGGGGCTGGAACCGGTTAGAAAAAGGCCGGGAATGTACATTGGCTCCACCGGTCCCGAGGGATTACATCACTTGATTTGGGAGTGCGTTGATAATTCGGTAAGCTATCAGACCCCATTAATAATTAGAAACCGAGGCGAAATTCAAATCGGCAAGATTGGGGGAATAATAGACGGGCTTTTTAAGAAAAATACCGGTTTAATCAATAAATCAACCGAGGGCGAAGCTGAAATTTTGCGCGATAATTTTGAGATGGAAACGTTATCCTTTGATTCTCAAGATTTGAAGTTGAAATTCCAGCCGGTTTTTTCCTTGATTCGCCACAAAGTAAATAGTGAAATATCAAAAATTATCCTTCAGAACAATCGAGAAATTGAAATAACTCCTTACCATTCTTTATTTACTTTAAAAGATGGTCAAATTCTACCAATAAAAGGTTCGGAACTTCGAATTGGAACTCCGGTAGTTGTTCCAAAAATCTGGCCAGAAGACGCAGAGTCAATCGGGGAAATTGATTTAATTGATAAACTTCTAAAATTGCCAGCCCAAAAGACCAAAAGTTTACATTTATACAATGTTAAAGACTTATTAACCAAAGATATTTATCAAAAACTTAAATCGGTTCTTAAAGAAAAAGCCAATAAAACCCATGTGCAGCACTCGGCTAATATTTTTTACGATTACAGACGTTGGGGTTATCTCCCATTTAATTTACTAAGACAACTTGGGCAAAAAGATATTGAAAAGTTTAAAGGGCAGATTTTAATTGGGACGAGATGGAATGAAAAAATCCGTTTAAAATCGAGGCTTAAAATTAACCATCAGTTTGCTGAACTTCTGGGCATTTTCTCTGCTGAAGGTTCAATTGTAAAAAATAAAGGAATTCCCAATCGTGTAGTATTTAGTTTTGGAGAGAATGAAAAAGATTTAATTGGCTATACTTGCTCTTCTATTGAACAAGTATTCGGAGTTGATGTGAAACCCCGTTATGCTCACGAGACAGCCAGAACGGTTGCTATTGATTCTTATCTGATAGCTTTAATTTTTAAAGAAATTATAAAAATCGGCGAGAATAGTTCAAATAAAAAAGTTCCGGACTTTATATTTAATTTGGGCCGGAAATTAAGAGAGAGATATTTAATCGGATATTTGGCCGGCGACGGGTATCCGACAAAAATTTGGACCCATCATTTAATTAAAAATACCGTTCCGGCAGAGACAGAGCGAGGGAAGTTTAACGCCACAGCTAAAAATAAAGATTTCATTACCACACTCTCTTATCTTCTTTCTTCTTTGAATAAAACCTATTCTTACGGAGAAAGGAAACAAAGCAGAGATAAGAGATTTATTGATATAAATTATAAAGGAAAAAAGAAAAGGAGAGAAATTAAATCTCAAGAAATTTCTTATGCCTTAGATTTTTATTGGAATACCAATTCTTCTTACTTTAATTATCTTCCTTTCGATGACGTAATTGAAAAATGTTTCGATCAACCAACTTTTAATCAAAGAAATAACGGACAGTTAGGAATTTCTCAAAACAAAGTATTGGCCTTATTAGAAAAAGAAAAGCTGATCTTAAAGTCGGGAACTCTTAATTTTTTAAACTCAGATTTAGGCATATTAAGGGTTAGAAAAATTGAAAAAATAAAATATAAGCATCCTTGGGTATATGATATCTCGGTTCCAAATGGAGAGAATTTTGTCGCAGGGTTTTCGCCTATTTGCGCTCATAATTCGCTCGACGAAGCAATGGCAGGTTATGCCAAGAGCATTGAGGTTGTGCTCCAGCCTGGCAACAAAGTTAAAACCGCAGATGACGGCAGAGGGATTCCGGTTGAAAAACACCCCCAAACCAAAAAATCGGCTTTAGAGACGGTAATGACCACCTTGCACGCCGGAGCCAAATTTGGTGGAAAGTCTTATCAAGTGGCTGGCGGGCTGCACGGCGTGGGAGTTTCGGTGGTTTGTGCTTTGTCTTCTTGGATGGGTGTCGAAGTTTGTCGCAACGGCCAAAGGTTTTATCAAGAATATATTCGCGGCAAGGCAAAGTCAAAGGTTAAAAAAATTGGTAATTGTAAATACACCGGCACCGTTGTTACCTTTGAGCCAGACCCAGAAATTTTTAAAGAAACTAAATTTGATTTCAAGAGGATTTTAAACCACCTTCGCCAGCAGGCATATTTGACTAAGGGGGTTAAAATCACGGTGCAAGACCTTAGAGAAAAACCAACAAAATCCTATGCTTTTTGCTTTGAGGGAGGGCTGGCTTCTTATGTCAAATATTTAATCCGGGGAGTGACTCCTCGTCATCCAAATATTTTTTATGGAATTGGCGAAAAAGATGACATTGTAGTGGAAGCTGCTCTTCAATATACCGAAGAATACGAGTGCTTTGAAGAAGGTTTTGCTAACAACATCCATACTGGAGAAGGAGGCACGCACTTAACTGGTTTTCGTACTGCTGTAACCAGAACTTTTAATGACTACGCCAGAAAGAACGGCCTTCTCAAAGAAAACGAAGAAAATTTAGGCGGTGAAGACGTTAGAGAAGGATTGACCGGCGTGGTTTCGGTAAAAATTAGAGAGCCTCAATTTGAAGGGCAAACCAAGGCCAAGCTGGGCAACCCTGAAGCTAAAGCAGCGGTGGAAGCAGTGGTTTCTGAAACATTAGCTGATTTTCTGGAAAGAAATCCAAATGATGCCAGGGCAATTATTGAAAAATGCGCCTTATCTCAGAAAGCAAGAAAAGCAGCCAGGGTCGCTAAAGAAACCGTTTTAAGAAAAGGAATTTTGGAGGGGTTGGCTCTGCCCGGGAAATTAGCCGATTGCAGCTCAAAAAAACCTGAAGAATCAGAGCTTTATATAGTTGAGGGTGAGAGTGCCGGAGGCAGTGCAAAAGGAGCTCGAGACAGAAAATTTCAGGCAATTTTACCTTTGCGGGGAAAGATTTTAAATGTTGAGAGAGCGCGATTAGATAAAATTTTATCTTCAAAAGAAATTAAATCTTTAATTATTGCTATGGGCACAGCTGTTGCTGAAGATTTCGACTTAAACAGGTTAAGATACCACCGAATTATTATTATGACTGATGCCGATGTCGACGGTTCTCACATTAGAACTTTGCTTTTGACCTTATTTTATCGTTATTTCAAGCCAATTATTGAGGCTGGCCATCTTTATATTGCCCAGCCGCCTCTTTATAAAATTCAAGCTGGTAAAGAAATAAAATATGCTTATGCCGAAGACCAAAAAGCCGGCCTTTTGAAGGCGATGAAAAAAACTATTGGCTTGAGCATTCAGCGATATAAAGGTTTGGGCGAGATGAATCCTGGAGAGCTGTGGACAACCACCATGAATCCAGAAAACAGAGTTTTGCTTCGGGTTGACATTGAAGATGCCAGAGAAGCCGATAAAATATTTGATACCTTAATGGGGTTAGAAGTGCTGCCGCGAAAGAAATTTATCCAAACACATGCCAAAAAAGTCAAAAATCTAGACATATAAATAGTTTTGGCATGTCGAAAAAAGCTTTAGCTCTTTGAGTGCACGCCAAGGCAGTCAAAAACCTGGATATATAAAAACTTGGACATCTAACTAGAAATTGTTTATAATTAACTAGGCGAGCGCCAGCGAAGCCTGGAGATGAAGCAACAGCTTCATCGACTAGGCGAGCGCCAGCGAAGCCTGGAGATGAAGCAACAGCTTCATCGACTAAGCTCGGTTTAAAATTAACCAAAACAAAAACATGAGGCACTCAAAACCCCTTTTCCTAATTTTATTTTTAGCTTTTTTTAGCTTTCTCTTTAATTTGGGCGTTCCTACTTCTAAGGCAGAGGTGGCTGCAGAGATGCAAGAGTTAACAGCCCAGCTTAAAGAAGAAGTCCTGCTTTTGCAGGAACAAATTCTTATACTTCAAGAAAGGATTGGGCAAATTCAGCTGCAGTTAAGCGCCTTTTCTGGCGAGGAGACGGCAGTTGAAGAGGAGGTTGTAGCTGATTGCCACGCCTTGCCCTTGTGGGATTGGCATTATTGCGCCACCGACTGCAAATGTAAAGCTGGCCAAGGCGATTGTGACAGTAATACTCACTGCACCACCGGCTATTGCGCTCTTGATGTGGGAGTTAAGTACGGACAAGACCGTTGGATAGATGTTTGCGAAGAGAAAGTAGCTACTACTGCCAAAGTAACCACTCCAAAGGTGACAACTCCAACAATAGCTCCAACGACATCTCCGGCAACGACTTCAGAAAAAACGGAAGAAAAAGTAGTTGCGACAACTTGCAGCGACACCGATTGGTTTGGAAATAACAATAAAGATTTTCAAAAAAGATTAACAGTCAAGGGGACTTGCACCGATGCTAAAGGAGCTTATCAGGATACTTGTTTGAACAATACTGCTTTAAGAGAGTATTACTGCGCTGCTTCCTGGCAAAATACGCAAAGCTGTATTTATATGGATTACTATTGTGACGCCTTAGGTTTTAACAGCTGTAAAAATGGAGCCTGCGTTAAAGAAGGAAACCTTTCCGTTTCTTTAGCCGAAGATTCTCCAGCGACTAAAACTGTTTTTGTTGGCGCTCGCAGCGTTGAATTTTTAAAAGCAAAATTTACTGTTAATCACGAAGAAAACATCAAAATTGATTCTTTGAAAGTGTGCGTATTTAGGAAAGAAGATGGAAAAAGTTCTTCTGCCTGGTCCTCGGATGTTTCCAACTTAAAACTTTATTTTGGCAATAGCCAAATCAGTTCAACCCAAGCTGCTTTAGTTAATGGTTGTGCCGTTTTCACTGGTTTAAATTGGGTTTTGCAAAAATCTACCAGTGATGCTCTGACCGTCAAGGCAGATATTCCTATTGGAACCTCAGCCCCCCAGCTTTATATGCAAATTAACGGCGGAGCAGATATCGAGGCAATCGGAATAGCCTCTGGAGCTGCTGTCTATGCTGCAGGTTTGGCTTTGGGCAATCCTGTTGTTATTTCTTCTACCGGCTATCTTTCAGTTGCGCTATCTTCAGACAATCCGGAATCTTCTACGGTGAAAGCTGGCACCAACGATTTTTCTGCTTTAAAATTTACCCTTACCAATCTAACCGAAAAAACTATTTCAGTCGAAAAAATATCGGTAAAGTTAGAGGGCAAGGCTCAACCTAATGATTTTGGCAACATTTATTGGCGACTTAGCGATGGCACTTTGTTGGGAGCTGCTTACTTTAGTCAAACTGCCAGTGTCGATGGTTTTACCAGCGTTTCAAATCCTCCCGCTTACGAAGCAGGCAAAGCTGTAATTCCGCCACTTTTTGAAATTCCTTCTTTAGCTACCAAAAAGGTGATTGTTTCGGTAGACATAAAACCCGAAGCTGGCGATGGGAAAACTTTCCAACTAACAATGCCCCAGGAACTATACCTGACCCTCAGCGATGGATATTCAGTGGTAGGTTTCCCAATAGAGGGCAATATAATGGCTATTGGAGGGGTGA